>JAFGIF010000096.1 GCA_016929755.1 Deltaproteobacteria bacterium
GATAGGGGGACTGATCAAAAGGGCGCTTTGGCGTGTGTGCCGATAGTTTCGGAAGGAAGCTGCATCGGCGTCGTGAATTTTCGCGATAATTTTCCCGGAACCTTTGAACCCAATGATTTGCGGATATTTGAATTGGTTGCCGATCAGCTATCTATAACCGCTTCCCTCGTAAGGACGTATCTGGATTTGCTGGCCCTCGAAAAAAAACGAATGAATTTAAGCAGATATTTTTCCCGGGGTTTGGCGGAACATTTACTTGCCGACGAGCGCATGAACCGTTTGGGAGGGCAGCAAATAAACGTCACGGTCATATTTGCAGATATTGCCGGTTTTAGTTCGCTGGTGGAATCCCAGCCGGTAGAGGATGTGGTGGGGGTGCTGAATCAGTTTTTTGCGACAGTTGTGCCGGTAATCTTCAAACATGAAGGCATGCTGGACAAGTTTTTAGGGGATGGGGTTATGGCTGTTTTCGGTATTCCAGACGCGGATGCAAAAGATTCCCTGAAGGCGATAGAATGTGCGATGGAGATTCAAAAAAAAGTTAAGGCCTTAAGCAAATCATTGGAGAAACAGGGTCTTACCGCCATTGACGTGGGCATCGGAATTGCAACCGGGGATGTTCTGGCAGGAAACATCGGAACCGAAGAGCAGATGAATTATACTGTAATCGGCGAGCCGGTCAACCTTGCCCAGCGGTTAGAGTCAATCAGTTCACCGGGAGAGATTGTTGTTTCAAAATTGACTCTCGACAGAGCTCAAGCCTACGCTAAACGACAAATTCAGTTCGAATCCATCGGGGCGGTGAAGGTAAAAGGAATACAACGCAAAATTTCAGCAATGAGAGTGATAAGCTAGATATGATTTCCGAAGGCCCGTAGATGACTGTTTTAAAAAACTAAAAAATGAACCATCATTCATTAATGCCTTGACATCATTTTGAATCGGTGTTTATACTTTTTTTGTCGATGGGAGCGATTTCATAAGGCTTTTATCGCAGTCTAGCAAGACGTTTCGCAATCAAGAACAGTTATAAGGAGGGTATCAATGGAATTGAGAGATGCTTACTTCGTTGATGGAGTACGCACGTGGTTCGGCAAGGCGCGGCCAGATGGATTTTACTATACTACCCGGGCCGACGACCTTGTTGTCAAGGTTATGCGGGAGCTCTTCAGACGCAACCCAAAGGCGCCCTTTGAACAGGCCGACGATAATATCTGGGGTGCAACATGCCAGGAGGGCGATCAGGGGACCACGATGGGACGCACAACCGTGCTTACATCCGGTCTTCCGGTGCGGGTTGCCGGAGTAACTCTTGACAGAATGTGTGCCGGGGGCATGACAGCCCAGGCCCTTGGGGCCGCCGAGATTATGGCCAATGCCGCCGACATAGTGATTGCCGGAGGGGTGGAGCATATGGCGCATCACCCGATGGGTGCCACGGCCGATCCCAACCCCAGGATCGTCACCGAGAAGATGGTAGAGCCCAAATATTTCAGCATGGGAGTCACCGCCGAGCGTTTGCATGACTGGATGGTGGAGAACGGCTACCCTGAAGTAACCAAAAAAGAAGCCGATGAGTATGCCTTGCGGGTTACCCAGAGGTATTTCAAAGGCTTAGACGAGGGATACTATGACGATCAGGCGGTCAGGATGGCTGTATTTACGTCCAACGGCTGGAAGATAGCGGACAGGGATGAGCAGGCCCGCCGCGGTGCAACTATCGAGGGATTGCGAACCCTGAAAACTCCCTTCAAGCCGGCAGGAAAAGTGACGGCCGGGAACTCCTCCGGTCTCAATGACGGGGCCTCGGTTTCGCTGATCATGTCGGGAGAGAAGTGCAAGGAACTGGGCATCAAGCCGAAGATGAGACTCATCGGGTTTGCCTTCGAAGGCGTGGATCCCTCCATCATGGGTTGGGGACCGGTCCCTGCGACCGAGAAGGTTCTCAAGCGCTATGGCATGAAGTTTGATGACCTGGACTACATCGAGCTCAATGAGGCATTCGCCGTCCAGGCGGTTGGGTTCATGAAATATTTCGGCATGCAATTTCCAGAAGATCCAAGACTGAATCCCCGCGGCGGAACGATTGCCATCGGACATCCCCTGGCGACATCCGGGGTGCGTTTGAGCATCCAGCTCGCCAAGGATTTTGAGCTGAATCCGGGAGCAAAGTACGGCCTGACCACTATGTGTGTCGGTCTCGGTCAGGGCGGCTCAATTTTATGGGAAAATATGGTCGGGAAGGATCTGTAGGAGGTTGACATGGCTAAGTATGTAACAGAATGCAAACTGAATTATTATGAGTCTAAAAAGGTAGGCAAAATTGCCATCGTCACTATGGATAATGGTGAAGACCACAGGAAGCCTAACACCTGGGGGACGGAGGCGCTGGAATCATTGGGCAAGGTGCTCGATATCGTGGAGAAAGACCCCGAAGTAAAGGGCTGGCTCATGGTTGGAAAACCCTATATTTTCAATGTCGGGGCCGATATAATGAGCATTGATCCGAACATCTCCCGGGATGAAGCCCTGGAGATTGGCCGGAGCGGACATTCGGTATTCAAGCGGATCATGGAGCTTAAGATACCAACCGTAGCTGCAATTAATGGTGCTGCTATGGGCGGGGGAGTCGAGGTAGCACTCTACCATGATTTCCGTACTATTTCCAAAAGCCCGGGGGGCTGTGATCATTTTGCCCTGCCGGAATGCTTTATCGGCTTAGTGCCGGGCTGGGGCGGCACACAGTTGGTGCCCCGTATTGCAGGTCCGGAAGTTGCAATCAATCTTATTCTGAAAAATCCCTTGAATCAGAACCGTATGTCCAAGTCTATTCAGGTTTTTCAATGGGGTCTGGCGGACAGGCTTTTTGATCCGGTGGAATTCGTGGATGACTCGCTCACGTTTCTGGAGGGCATTATAAGCGGGGAAGAAATGGTCGAGAAAAAGAAGGCCGATCCCAAAATGAGCGAAGATCTTTACAATGATGCCAAGGCTTTTGTAACCGGCAAAGTTCATGGCGGTGCCATTGCACCATACAAGGCTCTCGAGCTTATAAAGGGGGCCTCTGATTGGTCGCTGGAAGAGGGCTTTGAGCAGGAAAGCCAGGCTCTGGCAGAGATGATTACATCAAAGCAATGTCTGGCCAGCATGTATTCATTCGACCTGGCACAACGCAGGGCCAAAAAACTTCCCGGCAGACCCGAAGATATCCAGAGTGCCCGCATCGGCAAGATCGGTATTATCGGGGCAGGTCTGATGGCCTCCCAGATGGCATTGTTATATGCCCAGCGCTATCTGGTGCCGGTCCTGATGAAGGATATCAAACAGGAATTTATCGACAAGGGATTGGGCTATATTCGCGAACAACTTGCCAAGCAGGCTAAGAAAGGGCGCATGAGCGAGGGAGATGCCACGTGGATGGGCAATGAACTGATTAAGGGCTCGGTCACGTATGACGGGTTTGAAGACTGTGATTTCGTGATAGAGGCGGTCTTTGAAGAAATGGGAATCAAGCAGAAGGTCTTCGGAGAACTTGAAGAGGCCTGCAAGCCCGAGTGTCTGTTCCTAACCAACACGTCTTCACTCGATGTCAGCGAGATGGCAAAGAACCTTAAGGATCCTTCTCGCGTGGTGGGATTCCATTTTTTCAATCCGATAGCCGTCATGCCGCTGATTGAAATCATCAAGGCCGACAAAACCAGCGATGTGGCTCTGGCAACAGCCTTTGACATGGCCAAGAAACTCAAGAAAACACCGGTCCTGGTTAAGAATGCTTCAGGCTTTCTGGTAAACAGGCTGCTGCTGGCCTTGATGGACGGAATGTTCTCCTGCTTAAATGAAGGCGCTGATTTCATGCAGGCTGATAACGCCATTGTGGATCTTGGTTTTCCGATGTCGCCCTTCACCCTGGCAGGACTTGTTGGTCCGCAGATCGCCCTGCATGTTCAGGAAACACTGAATAAGGCCTGGCCAGATCGCTTCCCCGTCTATGAAGGGCTCAAGAATCTGGTAGCCAAGAAAAAGACTTCAATTCTCACCTTTACTGAAACGGGCATCGATGTGGACCCGGAGATAGTGGCTGGCTGGCCAAGGGGAGACAAAGCATTTACGGACCAGGAAATCAAAGATCGTGTCAGCGAGAGACTGGCCTTGGAGATAGACTTCATGCTGAAAGAAGGCGTGGTGGCAAGCCCCAAGGATGTCGACACCGGTATGATCATGGGTGCAGGCTGGCCCTTCTTTATGGGTGGCATTACCATGTATCTGGATCAGATGGGGTATTCCGAGAAGATAGCCGGGAAGAAATTCCACGGCCCCAATCCGTTGGCAGAGTAATCAGCAGAAGCATACAAACATGTACCCGAGGTATCAGGCGGTTGGGAAAACCGCCTGATACGCTTTTCTCCTTGACTTTGGTTTTCGTTTCTACTAGGCATGTCATAATCAATAATAAGTAAGCGTGTTTTCATTTTTTCTGCATACTATCACATCACACAAACCGAAAGGATAATGATATGCATTTGGAAGAATTAAAAAAGCTTGACCCGAAGGAGCTTTTGGAAACAGCGAATGCTCGCAACATTGAAGGGTCTGCAACCCTGACCAGGCAGGAGCTCATTTTTGCCATTCTCCAGGCCCAGGCAGAGCAGGAAGGATATATTTCCGGCCAGGGGGTTCTGGAGATCCTTCCGGATGGCTTCGGGTTTTTACGCTCAGCCGGCTATAGCTATCTGCCGGGACCCGATGACATATATGTATCTCCTTCGCAGATCAGGAGATTCAATCTCAAGATAGGAGATGAAATCGGCGGACAGATACGGCCTCCGAAAGATAACGAGCGCTATTTCGCACTGCTCAAGCTGGAAAAAATCAATGCTAATGAGCCGGACGAAACCAGACACAGAGTGCCATTCGGCGATCTTACCCCTTTATATCCCCTGGAAAAATTCACCTTGGAAACCTCGGTGGACAACCTCACCGGCAGAGCTCTGGATTTACTTACACCTATAGGCATGGGGCAGCGGGGTTTGGTGGTTTCTCCACCAAAGGCCGGAAAAACCATGATGCTTCAGAGTATCGCCAACAGCATTACCACTAATCATCCGGATGTGGTTCTTATGGTGCTTTTGATTGATGAACGTCCGGAAGAGGTTACGGATATGCAGCGTAACGTCAAGGGCGAAGTTGTGGCCTCTACGTTTGATGAACCGGCATCCCGGCATGTGCAGGTGGCCCGCATGGTTCAGGAGAAAGCCAAACGGCTGGTTGAATACAAGAAGGATGTGGTGATTTTGCTAGATTCACTCACCAGGCTGGCCAGGGCCCACAATACGGTTTGTCCGCCTTCAGGCAAGCTGCTTTCCGGGGGAATAGATGCCAACGCCCTGCAGAAGCCTAAGCGTTTTTTCGGCACGGCCAGAAACATCGAAGAGGGTGGCAGTATCACTATCATCGCAACGGCACTGGTTGATACCGGGTCGCGTATGGATGAGGTTATTTACGAGGAATTCAAGGGCACCGGCAATCTGGAGATTCATCTTGACCGAAGCATTATGGAACGCAGGGTCTTTCCGGCAATTGATATCTCAAAATCAGGGACCAGAAAAGAGGAACTCTTGCTTCCCAAGGAACAGCTTGATCGGATCTGGATTTTACGCAAACTATTGAGTCCTCTCAATCCGATAGACAGCATTGAATTTTTACTGGACAAACTGAGCAAGACAGATAATAATGCCGAATTTCTAGAATCAATGAATAAGTAAGGAGTAAGCGGCATGAAGAAAGATATTCATCCAGAATATTTAGATACCACAGTTACATGTGCATGTGGCAACAGTTTTGAGACTCGTTCAACAAAGAAAGATATTCGCGTGGAAGTCTGCAGCGCATGTCATCCTTTCTATACCGGGAAGCAAAGAAGCACGGCGGCAGCCGGCAAAGCAGAGCTTTTCCGCAGGAAATACGGTGATTATCTTCAGAAGAATGGTACTGAGAAAAAGAAATAAACCGCCTGCGCCGATATGCTTGAAAAACTGAAGGAGATTGAAGCCAGGTATCAAGAGCTTTCCAGTCTTCTTGCTGATCCCGAGATACTGAAGGATCAACGCCAGTATTCTGAAATAGCCAGAGAACATTCAAACCTTGGCGATTTAATGATCCCTTATCACAGACTGGAGGGTCTGGATCAGGATATCGCTGAAAATGAAGCCATGCTGGAAGATCCCGATCCGGAACTTAGAGCCCTGGTCAGAGAAGAACTCGCCGGGCTCAAGGCAGAGAAGGCGCAGATCGAGCAACAGCTAAAAATGCTCCTGGTTCCCAAAGATCCCAACGACAACCGCAATGTAATTCTCGAGATCAGAGCCGGAACGGGCGGAGAAGAGGCAGGGCTTTTTGCCGCGGATCTGTTCAGAATGTATTCCCGCTATGCAGAAACAAAGCACTGGAACGTAGAGCTACTGAGTATGCATGAAACTGGCATTGGCGGAATCAAGGAAGTAATCGTATCTATCAGTGGTCGCGAAGCATTTTCGAAATTGAAATATGAAAGCGGCGGACACCGGGTTCAACGGGTTCCGGTAACGGAAGCAGGGGGCAGGATTCACACCTCGGCAGTTACCGTAGCAGTCTTGCCCGAGGCCCAGGAGGTAGACGTTCAGATCGATCCCGGGGATTTGCGGATCGATACATACCGGTCTTCCGGTGCCGGCGGACAGCACGTGAACAAGACAGACTCTGCCGTGAGGATCACGCATGTTCCTACCGGGATTGTGGTTTCATGTCAGGATGAAAAATCACAACATAAAAACAAAGCCAAGGCCATGCGGGTTCTCAGATCCAGAATTTTACAGAAATTTCAGGAAGACAAAGAACAGGAGATCGCTTCACAGAGGCGTTTTCAGGTGGGCTCCGGTGATAGAAGCGACCGAATTCGCACCTATAATTTTCCCCAGGGCCGGGTTTCCGACCACAGGATCAATCTTACATTGCACAAGCTGCCTCAGGTTCTGGAGGGGGAGCTTGATGAGATCATCGATGAACTTGCCACCCACTTTCAAGCCCAGGCCCTGAGCAGTTTAGGGGAGTGATTGTGGCGTGGACCGTTCGGTCGGCGATTACCTGGGGCCAAGCCTACCTCAGCAACAACAATATTGAGAATGCCCGGCTCGATGCGGAAGTTTTATTGTCTCATGTCCTGAGCCAGAGGCGCATTTACCTGTTCATCGATCCGGACAAACAACTCACATTCTCAGAGATAAGCACCTACCGAACTCTGCTCACAAGGCGTACACGCAGGGAACCTATCGCCTATATTACCGGGAAAAAGGAATTCTATTCACGCTCCTTCAATGTCAATGGGCATGTGCTTATTCCCCGGCCGGAAACAGAACTCCTGGTGGATGAGGCAATAAAGCTGGCAAAATCCCATGCATCTGTGCTGGAGATAGGGGTTGGTTCAGGCGCTCTTATTATCTCTATCCTTGCCCTTCGCAAGGATCTTGTCGGCTTCGGCAGCGACATCTCATTTGATGCGCTACGCGTGGCGCGTGAAAATGCCATTTTCCATGGAGTTGCAGACAGACTGCACTTGTTTGCGGGTGATACATTAAACCCTCTGGCTGCTACCTTTGAGCTGATAGTGGTAAATCCACCGTACATAAAGAGTGGCGACAAGCACCTGTTACAGGAAGATGTGGCACTCTATGAACCTGCCAGGGCCCTTTTTGGTGGCAAAGACGGACTCAATGTAATAAAAGCAATACTCATGAATGTAGATAGGTGCCTTGGCCGAGGGGGAAGGCTTATCATGGAAATAGGTGACGATCTTCTGAAGCCTGTCTGCGCATTTCTGGCAGACAGGCAAAGTCTTGTGCTTGTGTCGGTCCTGCATGATTTGGCAGGCATGCCACGAGCGATTGTAGCAAGGAAGGAAAATGGACAGTTTTGTTATTGAAGGCGGGACCCCGGTTCAAGGAGAAGTTGCCATTTCCGGATCGAAGAATGCGGCCCTGCCGATTTTATGTTCTTCCATCCTTGCAGATGACACCTGTACTTATCAGAAGATTCCCGACCTCAGAGATATACGCACGATAATTGAGGTACTTTCCAATTTGGGGATGCAGGTATCCGGGGTAGATGAGAGTTGCGTGTTGATAGAACCTACCCAAATTACATCACAGGAAGCACCCTACGAACTGGTCAAAAGCATGCGGGCCTCAATTTTAGTCCTGGGTCCCTTGCTGGCAAAGTACGGGAAAGCCAAGGTTTCCCTGCCGGGAGGGTGTGCTATCGGGGTGAGGCCCATTGATATGCATTTGAAAGGGCTGGCCAAGATGGGGGCGGAGATAAATCTTTCTCACGGGTATGTAGTTGCTTCAGCCAAACAACTCAAGGGTGCCCGGATAGTATTTGACAAACCAACCGTGGGAGGTACGGAGAACATCATGATGGCGGCAACCCTGGCGAAGGGAACAACCGTTATTGAAGGTGCCGCAAAAGAACCCGAGGTTGTTGATCTTGCGGACGCTTTAACCCGTATGGGAGCACATATATCGGGAGCCGGATCGAGCACTGTTTCCGTCGAGGGAGTAAAATCACTCACTGGGCTGGAGTACGAGGTAATCCCCGACAGAATCGAAACCGGGACATTTATCGCAGCCGCAGCGATTACGCATGGGCAGCTCATGATAACCGGAGTGCGGCATGACCTGATTGTGTCCGTGGTGGAGAAGCTCAGAGAGACGGGAGTGATAATAAAAGAAATTGGCCAGGGCAAATTGTTTGTTGATGGTCGCTGTGAAATCCGGCCGATTGATGTGGTTACCGCACCTTATCCTGGATTTCCAACAGACATGCAGGCCCAGATTATGGCTCTCTCCTGCATCGGAGTCGGAGTATCCAGCATTACGGAAACAATTTTTGAGAACAGATTCATGCATGTTCCAGAATTGATGCGTATGGGAGCGAATCTTGAAGAAAAAGGCACTACGGTTATCGTGCGCGGAATTAAGCAATTTCAGGGAGCATCAGTAATGGCTACCGATCTGCGAGCCTCGGCCAGCATGGTGCTGGCAGCCCTGAATGCAAAGGGCTTGACCGAGATCAGGCGGATTTACCACCTGGACCGGGGCTATGAGGAATTAGACATGAAGCTTAAATCAATAGGGGCACGGGTAGAAAGAATAAGGGGAGACTTATGATGAAGGTCTTTCATACAACGGAAACAGGCTGGCAGGAAACATTGCAGAAAATACTGGATCGAATGCATGCAATCTCTGAAGAGGTGGATACGGCGGTGCAGGAAATAATACGGTCTGTAAGACTCGATGGAGACACGGCCCTGATGGACTATACCGCGCAATTCGACAGATATGATCCCCGGGAAACGGGCATTGTGATCAGCAAGGAACAGATTGCTCGCGCAAAAGAGAACATTTCAATAGAACTGAGAGAATCTTTGGAAGTCGCAGCGGCCAGGATTTATGCCTTTCATCAACATCAACAGGAGCATTCTTGGATAACAACGGATACGGAGGGTGTTATCCTCGGGCAGAAAGTTGGCCCAATCCCCGGTGTGGGCATTTATATTCCGGGGGGAAAGAATGCCTTTCCTTCGACCTTGTTGATGAATGTGATTCCGGCCAGAATCGCCGGGGTGAAAAAAATCGTGGTGGTCTCTCCTACACCGGGTGGCAAAGTGAGCCAGGCCCTGTTGGCTGCTGCCGATATAGCCGGCGTTGAATCAATTTACCGGATCGGCGGTGCCCAGGCCATAGCCGCTCTGGCCTACGGGACAGAAAGTGTCCCCAAGGTTGACAAGGTGGTGGGTCCCGGGAATATCTATGTAGCCCATGCCAAGAGACTCCTGCAGGGTCAAATTGGAATCGATGCCTTTGCCGGGCCCTCTGAGGTGCTCATTATTGCTGACTCCGGCGCCAATCCGCACATGGTGGCGCTGGACCTCCTTGCTCAGGCCGAGCATGATTCACAGGCTTGCACGATTTTGCTTACCCCGCATCGAGCCTTGGCGGATGAGGTTATGAAGCAGCTTGGTGAGGAGTTAAAATCTTTGGAGCGCAGGGATATCATCACCAGGGCACTGCATGATCATGGAATATGTTTGATTACCCGGGATTTAAAAGAGAGCATAGACATTGCCAATAATATTGCCCCGGAGCACCTGGAGCTCATGGTGGAAAATGCTTTTGAATTTCTGGGCATGGTTGAGAATGCCGGAGCTATTTTTCTGGGCTATGATAGCCCTGAAGCCATCGGAGACTATATTGCCGGCCCGAATCATACCCTGCCAACAGGTTCAACATCCAGGTTTTACTCTCCCCAGGGAGTGTATGATTTTTTAAAGAGATCGTCGATTATCGCCTTTTCGCAAAACGCACTGAAGAGTCTGGGCCCCAAGGCGGTCACTATGGCGAGGGCTGAGGATTTGGAGGCTCATGCGAGATCTTTGGAGTATCGCCTCAAGTGACCGTGTAATCGCTGAGATCGCTGATCTTCTGCTGCCCGACACCTATCTAGTGGGTGGCTGTATCAGGGACATGCTGCTTGTAAGGCAGCCTCATGATTTTGATATCGTAACCTTTTCACCCGTCTGGTCTTTTGCCAAAGAAGTGGCTTCCCGGTTCGGGGCAAGTGCTTTCTGGATGGATCAGTCGCGTGAAATTGCCCGGATTGTTGTAAAAGATAATGCGGTTACCATCGATATTACTCCCCCCAAGGGGAGCGATATCGAGGAAGATCTGAAACACAGGGATATCACGATCAATGCCATGGCATTTTCGTTCAGCTCACGCAAATTTATCGACCCTTTGGATGGATTACGGGACTTGGGGAACAAGATTATTCGTGTCATATCCGCGAATGCTCTGGTTGCAGACCCGTTGCGGGTATTGAGATGTCTGAGATTTGCCATTACCCTTGATTTCAGCATTCAGGTCGAAACGGTCGAGTACCTGAAGCGTTATGCATCCGGCATCAGGGATGTGTCTCCAGAGAGAATAAAACAGGAACTGCTATTGTGTCTCAATGAAAAACAAGGATCAAGATTGTTTGGCATGCTGGATACCTTCGGCCTGCTAGAGGAATTATTTCCGTACTATCAGGACCTTAATCAAGGTCTGCATCACCGCTGGCCGCTCAAGCGACATGTGATTGAAACAGCAAATGAAATTGACAATCTTCTGAATGAAATCGAGGCATATTTACCTGAAATCGGCGAATATTTCAGCGAGCCCATTGAAGCAGGCGCAAGCAGAGCGGCCCTTCTTCGGCTTGGTGCATTTTTGCACGATATCGGCAAACCCGAGACTATGAGCTCTGATCGGGACGGCCGTCTCCATTTTTACCAGCATGCCATCCAAGGGACTCGGCTGGTTCGTTCAATTGCTCGAGAACTGACGTTTGCAGCGAAGAGCTGTGATATTTTAAGCGGTATTGTTGAACATCATATGCGACTGCTGGATCTTGCCTGCCAGGGGGATATCTCGAATAGAGCAATGCACCGTTTTCTCAAGACAACGCAAGGTTATGTGCCCGAGATCCTTGTGCATGCCCTGGCCGATGCATGGGCCACTGGCAAGGATCCCGGATACGTGGGATCGAGGCCAGACATGGAGCGCGTCATCTCCAAGGTGTGGTCGTATTACTTGAGTACGTATCTGCAGCAGACCCTTTCACCGCTGATCGATGGGCATGATGTCATGCACATCCTCAAAATAGAACCAGGGCCTCAAATCGGAGCCTGCCTGAAGATGGTTGAAGAGGCCCGAGCAGAAGGCTTTGTCAGCACAAGAATTGAAGCACTAAATTATTTACAAAACATTAAGTTGGGTCAGTAAAGAACCAGCATACGTTTTCAGATCAGGTCGAGCAATTCAGGCAGCATCATTCCGATGATCGAGACAATGATGGCGTTGAGCGTTAGTATCGGCACTATCCGTGAGTCTGTATACCTGCCGGGACGAGCGCGACGGGAATGTGAAAAAAAGCGAAGATAAGGAAAAATAGTAAAACCAATTGCTTTGTCGCTGGTCTGGTCAATCCCCAAGGGAGGATAAAAATCATCAAAACAGGGATAAAGATGAAATCCTCAACAATCCCGAGTACCACTGAAAAGGCCCCTGCAATAAGTCCAGCGATAGGCGTCTAAATTATATCTTGCCTATTATTAAGCATATACAATTGAAAAAAAACAAGCCAACTAATTGTGATGTTGACCATTTAAATTATACGAATAATTTGTTACTATATGCAGTCATGAAGGTTGAATCCTGGATGACAAAGGATGTTATTACCATCGGCCCGGAAGCAGGTATACGGGATTCTCTGATGGTGATGAAACAACATTCTGTTCGACATCTTCCTGTAGTGAAAGACGGACTCTTTATCGGGTTGGTAACCCTGGGAGACATGAAACAGGCTATTTTGGCATCCATGCTGGAAACTTTCAAGGTAAGTGATGTCATGCTGAAAGACCCGATTTCAGTCACGAAGGATACTGCGCTCGAGAAGGCAGCCCGGATAATTTATGAAGAGAATATCGGGTGTTTGCCGGTTATTGAAAAAAAGGAAGTAATCGGAATCCTCACGGTCAATGATATCCTGAAGGCCTTTATCGATATTATGGGCGTGCTGAAATCCGGCGCCAGGATTGATGTCATATTGAAAAGTGTCCACGGGTCGTTTGATGAAGTAGTCGCCATCATAGAACAGAAAGGCGGGCATATTATCAGTGTGGGCATGACCATCAATGACGAAGAGACAGTACATCATTTCCGTTTGTCCGGGGCGGAGAACGAGGCAATCGTCCAGGAACTCATAAGTTTAGGATATCGGGGAGTAAACGTTATTGAATGATGCCAATCGCTGAAAGAAACTCTTGCGTAGTCATGTCTTGAATTGCCACAACCTTTACCCTGGTTTTTTGGCCCTGAATGATGGATATATTTGATTGCGCGGTTTTCAGCAATTTTGAGAAGAACTTTATCAGGGATTTGTTTGCTTTGCCTTCCACGGGTGGAGAACTCAGCCTCACACAGAGTTGATCAGATTTGACACCATCGATTTGGTTCCTGCCGGAATTAGGATATATTCGACATGTGATGATGGTGGAATTATTTTTGTTGTGAATCCACATCCACCATCTCCCGCATCCATGACTGATAGGACTCAAGGGTTGCCTTGAGTTCAGCGAGAAGACTCGAGCGTTTTGTTTTTAGTTCGATCAGATCTTTTTCGAGAGTGAACTTGGTTTTTTCCGCATCCAGCAACATTTCTCTGGCCTGCTGTTGGGTCTCTTCCTTGATCTTCAGAGCATCCCTGGTTGCTATCTCAGAGGTTTTCCTTGATTCCTCCAGGATTTCCTGGGCTTTGCGTTTGGCATCTTCTTCGATGGACAAGGCTTTTTGGGTAGCTTCTTGTTCAATATGTTGTGCCTGCTCCCGCGCCTGTTCAAGCCGTTCGTCCGAATAGCGCTTGGCCGAAAGAAACAGATCTTCGAGGTCTTTCTGTTTGGATTTCAGGGCTTCCATTTCGCCTTTCAAGATGTTTTTTGCTTCCAGCAGGGCTTCCATATCATCAGCTATACTCAGCATAAAATTAATTACCTCTTCTTTGTCAAAGCCTGAAAGCTTAACTTTAAAGCGTTGTTCACGAATCATTTCCGGGGTAATCTGCATCAGAAACCTCCTTGAATTTTCATCCTCAGGCCTGTCTCGATGAGCGATCTGGAAACGACCCAATTGAGAATGATGATCACCACAATTGCAACGGCTGGAGACAGATCAAGTCTGCCTGCTCTGAGCGGGAACAGCGTTCTCAGCTTTGCCAGCACAGGTTCGGTCAGGGTATATAGAAATCTGGCAATCGGATTGTAGGGGTTTGGGGTTACCCAGGAGATTATGACTGAGATAATTATAATCCACATGTAGAGATTAAAGAATATATATAGAACCTGGCCCACGCCAAGAAGGATGTTGGCAATTACGTTACCGTATTCAATAAGCGAATTTACTAAGGCGACATCCAGAAACACGAGGATGGCAATCACTACAATCGGTGTGAAATCGACCCCCCCCAAGCTCCAGGGCACATTCTTTCGAACTATTCTGAAGACAGGATCGGTAGCACTTTTTAGAAAACGAACAAGCGGATTAAAGGGGTCAGGACTGACCCAGGTAATGAGCGCGCCGGCTATCACAATCCAGATATATATATTAATGAGAAAATGAAGTGCTCGACCTATGCTAACCAGGGAGTACATTTCCACCCACCACCTCCAAGTCTTTTCAAGAAAATATAATGAAGCAAGGTTTATTTCAAGACAAGAATAAAAATGAAAATTTATCAATGAACAATTGTACAACTTTTCATCTTGGCAGGAAAGATTTATTAGCGCTGTTTTGCAAAAGAGGAACAACAATCTTGCTATACACCCAAAGCTCTGATACATCGAAGATGTGAAATTGAAACGGGTTGAAATCAAGGGATTTAAGTCTCTTGCTAAAAAAACCGTACTCTCATTAACCGGCGATGTGACATGCATTGCCGGGCCGAATGGATGCGGGAAGAGTAATGTTATCGATGCCATCCGATGGGCGCTCGGCGAACAATCGGCACGCTCGTTGCGCGCGAATGCAATGAGCGATATCATTTTTTCGGGAACCCAGAATGTTCCTCAAGGCGGCATGTCTCGGGTCACGCTTGAATTTATGAAGGATGGAGGATACTTTCCCAAGAGCCTGGATGGCTTTGAAGAAGTGTCCATATCCAGGCGGCTATTTAGGACAGGAGAGAGTATTTACACCATAAATGATGTCAGGTGTAGACTGAAAGATATTGCTGATATTTTTCTTGATACCGGGCTGGATCGTTATGGTTACGCCATAATCGAACAGGGCAAGATAAAGGATATTATCCAGTCGAAGCCCGAAGATATTCGATATCTTATTGAAGAAGCGGCCGGGGTCGGCAAATTCAGAGTGAAACGAGCAGAAACCATAAAGCGGCTGGAGGCCACCTCAAATAATCTGGAGCGGATTCAGGATGTGCTCGAAGAAGTAACAAGACAGAGAAATACGTTGAGAACTCAGGCGCGCAAGGCAAAGCAATATCAGGTGTTGCGCGCCGAAATTAATGATCAGACCAGGATGTTGTGGGGTCATGAACTGCATACTATCAAAGCGCTCAAAGATGAATTCGATGATAAACTGCGTGACCTTCAAAGCCGAATAGAAAGTCTTACACAGACAACACATGCGCACAACTCTCGCATAAGGGATCTCGTGACCCGCCTGGAAGAAATCAAGGGCCGAAGGGAGGCGACACAAAAAGCCCTGAGTGAAGCGCGCTCCAGGCTTGAAATTGCCAGAAGTGACATTGAAGCACGCAAAAGTCGTCTTGATGATATCGAATCAACTGTGCAGATGCTTTCAGGGCGGATCAGTCAGACTCGCGATTCTGCTCAGGAAACCGTAAACAAGATTAATACTGAAAAACAAGCGATAAAGGGTTTGACAAGCGAGATCGCAGGTCTCGAAACTCAAGTGGCCCTAAAGCATAACCATCTACATTCAATCAGGAAAGAGCGGGACGAATTAGAGCAGGAGTATCAACACAAGCGGGCAGAGCTGTTTGATTCAATTGGGCACGCCAAGGCTATAGAACAGCGACTTTCGTCCATGTATAAGCGCCATCACGAGATAGAGGTTAACATCTCCCAGAGGCAGAAAGAACTACGGGACCTCGAGCAAAGCAAACAAGGATTACAATTGGAGTTGAATAATCTGGATGAACAGAGTCATGCCAAGCGCTCTACGCTTCATGAGTTGCATTTGCGTATCGAAAAGAGAAGCCGCGAGAAGGAAGATCTGCAGGTGTTTATTGATTCCGAATCGCAAAAGATGTTCGGTTTGGAAAAAAGCCAGGCCGAGATTACGACCAAGATGACCATGCTGGATAGGATAATCAATCAGAATAACCCATTGCCAAAATCCAACGCGAGAGGGAATAACGGATATCGTAAGGTAGCCGATACCATTGCAGTAAAGCCCGGGTACGAGGAGACGATCGGCAAGGCCATGGGGACTCTTTTGGATTATGGCATCATCAATAAATATGAAGAAGTGATTGACTCGTCGGGAATCGATAACTCAAGCCCAGGATATATTCCGGCTCAACCATATCTGGAAAACGTACAGGCAGGCAAGAACTTGCAGGGAGAAGGCGTGATCGGACCCTTAAGGGAAGGTGTTGATGCGCTTGATGGATTTGAACACATCCGCGATGTTCTGACCATGAATATGTGGGTTGTCGAAGACATTCAGCATGCCTTGAAGCTCTGGGAAAAGGGGAATCGTTTCTGCTCCCTGGTCACAAAGGATGGGATGATACTGGAACCCACAGGGATTATCAGGACAAGCTTTGAAATGTCTAAATATGTGGAGATTTTGCAGTCAAAAGCAGAAAAAACCGAGCTTGCTGAAAAACAGCAAAAGATTGAAGACCGGAAGCTGGCCTTAAGCGAGGCTTTAGCGCAGGCAAAAAAGCTCTTTGACCGGATGCAGGAGGAGTTGCACGTCGACGAAGACGGATTGGATGTGCTCAAGCAGGCCGTTGAGCAAGTACAAGCAAGAAGGGACGCGGTTTCGCGCGAGCTTGAGCGTGGGGAAGAGAGAACTAAATCTTTCATGCACAACATTGAGATGTGGCAGGAAATGTGCGGCAAGTTTGAGGAAGACATTCAGGGCCTTGCTCAGGAGAAAGCCGCCTTGGAAGAGAAGATTGTTCGATTCCAGGAAGAAGTGCGGAGTGTAGACGAAAAACTGAAGAGTGCCAAAATGCATATTGATCGTGCAGCTGAAGATATTTCCGATGAAAACACAAAGCTGAACGCGATGAGGGTTGAACAGGCATCGAAACAAGAGCGGGCCAGGGGCCTAGAGGAAGAGACCGGAAGATGCCAACAGGAGATTGAACATGACAGCAAAAGAATTGAAGAGCTAACCCACACAAAAAGCGAGATTGAAAAGAGTATTGCCGAGATTAAAAGCGCGTTGGGTAAGGATCAATTCGAGACAGAGCGGTTAGATGCGGTTTATGAGGAGTTGTTGCCCCAATATACCCGGGCAAATGATGAAGTTATGGAGGTACAGAAAACCCTGGAAGAGAAACAGGAGATACTGGCCTCGTTGGAGAAAGAAAAAAACGAGGCATTACTCAAGCATAAGGAACAGGATATAGCCTACAGTATGAGTTATGAAAGGCTTGAGTCGCGTTTCGGCAAAGACATTCCGGACATTTTGGATTCATTTGATCCAGCCATTGCGCGGGAGAAGGCAGCCCGGCTCCAGACCAAGATAGAACGCATGGGACATATCAATTTTACTTCCATCGAAGCCTACGATAACGTGCAGGCTCGCTGGGATGACCTTCACAGACAATATGAGGATCTGGTCCAGGCAAGTGCCAGGCTGCGACAGGTGATATCCAGTATCGAACGGGAGAGTACCAAGGAGTTTATGACTACCTTTACCCAGGTCAGGGCAAATTTTCAGGAGATCTTCATCACAATATTTGGTGGCGGCACGGCCGATATCGTTTTGCAGGACAGCACCCCTCTGGATGCCGGGGTCGACATATATGCAAGCCCTCCGCATAAACGGCTCAAGGCGATGAGCCTGCTTTCGGAAGGAGAAAAGACCCTGTGCGCCCTTGCTTTTATTTTTGCCCTGTTTAAGGTGCGGCCTTCGCCCATTTGTATTCTGGATGAAGTGGATGCCCCGCTTGATGATGCCAATGTTGACCGTTTTAACCGTTTGATCCGGAGTTTTTCAAAAGAATCCCAGTTCATTGTGGTTACCCACAACAGGCAAACCCTTGAAATGGCCGATGTCATCTATGGAGTGACCTATGATGTGCCTGGAATCAGCAAGGTTGTCTCGATGGACTTGCACAAGGAAAGTGGATAATATATTTCTCATCTTTTAGAAAAAGATTTCCCTTTTCAAAAACTGGATGCGTGAAAACCTGTATTATTCAAAGGTATTATTTGCACGCATTTTGCAGAGGTAGTTCAAAGGGTTATTAATATGCCACGTATAATTGCCGTGACATCAGGAAAGGGCAGAGCCGGAAAGAGCAATCTCGCTCTTAATTTGGGGATTGCCCTTGGAATGATGAACAACCGGGTGCAGATTCTCGATACAGATGTCGGGCCGGCCAAAATTGATGCCCTTTTGGGAATCAACCCTCGCTGGGCACTGGAAGACGTAGTGCATGGCAAGGCAGATGTTGAGGATCTCATCATCCGGACAGAGTATAAGGTGGAACTTATCCCCGCAAGATCCGGAATGCAGGAAATCACCGATATCACCAAGCCCCAGGTTGATAAACTCATAAAGGCCATTTCAGAAAGTTCGCGGCACACAGATTTTTTACTGGTGGATACCGATTCGGGAATATCGACCGCAGTAATTTCTTTGCTTATGGCCGTACCTGAAGTGATTGTCGGTGTGAGTCCGGAAGCGAACTCACTTACCGAGGCCTATGCCTTGATCAAAGTTCTAAAAAAGAATGGTTTTGAAGGCAGGCTCTCTATGTTTGCCAGTATGGTCAAGGATTCAGCTTCCGGGAGAATGATTTATCGCAAGATATCTTCTGCTGTGCAGAGGTTTCTTGATACCCATGTAGGCTATGTGGGTTGCGTGTGTGTGGATGAAAAGCTTATAAAGGCAGTTGCAGAGCATGAGCCGGTTATCGTGAGATTTCCGACTGCCGACGTTTCGCGCTGTTACCGGGTTATTGCCACCACAATACTGAGCCAGCAGAGCGCAGCCATGGATTGTGAAAAATTCTGGACCCGTCTCCTGAGGTTGATAATTAAAACACCAAAGCCCGAAGCCATGCGATCTGCATCGTACAATGGAGAAAATAAAGCCAGCTCATTAGAGACGACCATACAGCATATTTTGGATGAACAGCGCCGGACAAGGCTTTTGCTTGAACGACTATTGCACAAGATAGACCAGGGGCCCCTCGATTCGGAATTTTCTGATGGACCGATTATTTGATGTGCCCAGCGTATGGGTAACGCTACGGTAGTAACCCGGGATCTATTGAGTCAACCCCTGAAATGTTATAACGAAAATAAAACACGTTTCATAGTAAGCTTTGTTGTATATATATTTTTTAAGATATATATTTGACAAAACATACCTGTTGTCCTAAATAAGAGCGGTCATGCTGAAACGGATTGCGGGTACGATCTCTGATCTCCAAAGACAGCGAACAATAAGCCGTGCCGCTCTTGGGCTGGGGTATTTTGCCGTTGAGGTTGAGGGGGATCAGGTTGGGCTGAGTGCCAATCTGGGCCATCTCAATGCTGGAAGCTGCAACGTGTTTTCACAGGCCGGACAAATTGCCGGATCCTCGGTTGCTGAAATCCTGGAGTTTTCCAAGAAAACCGGTTTCTTACAACGAAGCCTGGCTCTGGCAACTCTGAATGCTCTTATCAAGCCGGAAATTGATGGTCTAGACGATGATGTTTTCAGCAAAGTATCTCCAGCCGCCGGCGAAAGAGTTGTCATGATCGGCCTGATTGAACCGGTCGCAAAGATGCTATCCGATACGGGCTGTGATGTTGCTGTTTTCGAACACCGCACCATAGAACACCCGCTTGTTCGCGAGCCACACGAAATGAAAACTCTGATCAGGGATGCAGATCTACTGATCATAAGCGCAACCACCCTCATAAACAATACATTGGGGGATATATTAGCACTGCCGCGGGCTGCGCGTGATATTATTCTTATGGGGCCAAGCACTCCGATGATTGTTGATGCTTTCAGATCGACCGGCATTACCTACCTTGCAGGATCACGCATCGTTGATACGGAAAAAGCCATGACCATTGTGATGGAAGGAGGCGGAACACAGACTCTGTATCACGGGGGAGCCATGCAAAAGGTAGTCCGGGAGGTAGTGTAGATGAAGGCCCTGATAGACAGTTATTCGAGACAGATACGTTATGTGCGCGTTTCCGTTACAGACCGGTGTAATCTTCGCTGTCGCTACTGCATGCCTGAAGAGGGTGTTGATTGGCTGGAACATGATTCAATTATGCATTACGAAGAGCTTTTGCGGGTAATCACAAGCTTCGCCTCAAGTGGGGTTGAAAAAATCAGAATTACCGGAGGCGAACCGCTGGTTCGCAAAGGTCTTTGTGATTTTATCAAATGTATCAGGCGGATTGAGTCTATCAAGGATTTATCTCTGACCACAAACGGAGTTCTCCTGACTCAAATGGCGCAAGAATTACGGCATTCAGGCCTTGATCGGGTTAATATCAGCCTGGATACGCTGGATAGAGATAAATTTGCTTATATTACCCGGGTTGACGCCTTTGAAAAGGTATACCGAGGTATACAATCTGCGCTTGAAGAGCATCTTGCTCCGGTAAAGATTAATGTAGTAGCAATCAAAGGATTTAATGACGATGAGATTCCGGCATTTGCCAGCCTGACGTTGGAAACCCCGCTGGAGGTACGCTTTATCGAACTAATGCCTATGGGTTGTGCTGCAAGATTTGGTCCTCTTAACATTATTCAAGCCCATGAGATACGCCAGATTATAGAAGATCGTTTCGGCGCTCTCGATCCTGTTGAATATGGGCTCGGACCGGCGAAGGTCTACCGTATCCCGGGGGCAGCAGGCAAAATAGGGCTCATAGATCCGTTGAGCGAGCGCAGTTTTTGCAGTCGCTGTAACCGGGTCAGAATTACTGCGGACGGGCATCTACGGCCATGCCTGTTCTCTACCGAGCAAATAGACCTCTTAGGTCCTTTAAGGCAGGGCATTTCTGATCAGGAGCTTGCCGAGCTTATTGAGAAGGGGGTGCTGACGAAGCCTTCGTCCGGCGGCATTTGTAAAGGGCGTGATGCATGCGCTCTACAGAGCTGTGCCAGCCAAATGAGCGAAATCGGCGGTTAATGCGTCAGACCTGAGAATATTTCCTGGTTTCGGCAACGAGTTTACTGAATGATGCCAGATCCTGTTTAAACAGGATCTTATTTGTATGCAGCAGATAAAGCCCGGTTTTTATGTGTCGCGGTTCTTCAGTAGAAGACCAGACCGCCCGGCAATACAGGGATATGGGCTGGTTTTCTGGTTGAGGTTCAATATCAAGGCGTACGACCGTACCGATCGGGATCTCTATTCCGGTAACGCACAGGCCGTCTTCAGAGGCATTGACAATCGACACTTCTTTTCTTAAACCTTTGAGCTCTATTTCGCCGTATAAATTTGAGAAGATAATCCGATCTAGATTTCTTTTTTCCTTTGGCGGTTTCATCAATGTAAAAAATACATTGATCACCCTAAAGCTGTCAAGGGAGTATACAACGGAAGCCTTTTTTATGGATTAAAAGATGAGAGCTAAAAAAGCCATGGGGCTAAAATATTGAGGTATTCTTTGTTCAAAGTGGCATCCATTTTTAATGGAGGGCTGTAATTTACAGGCTTGCGCGACAGAAACCGCCGTCAATCTGTATGGATGTTCCGGTTATATATGCGGCTTTATCCGAGGCCAGAAATGTTGCCAGAGCTCCGAATTCATCCGGATCTCCCAGTCTTTTCAATGGAATATCATTTTCCCATTGGGAAAGTATCGTATCCGGGGACGATTCTGCCTTACGGGCATGAATTTCGGCCAGATTCTGAACCCGGCTGGTATAAAAATAGCCCGGAAGAATATTATTTACCGTAATATTGAAGGGTGCAAGTTCCCTGCTGAGACTCTTGGCCAGGCCGATCACTCCCGATCTGATGGTATTTGACAAGATCAAACCATCGATGGGCTGTTTTACGGCAATCGAAGTCATGTTGATTATACGGCCCCAGTGTTTTTCTTTCATTATCGGCAAAGCAGTGCGGATCATGGTGATTGTACTGAGCAGATTAAGACGAAAGCCATCTTCCCAGGTCGGAGTATCTATTTGTTCGAAAGGAAGAGAAGGCGGCCCGCCGGCATTTGTAACCAGGATGTCAATGGTGCCGAGCCTGGTGCAGGCTTCTGATACGAACGCTTGGGCCTGATGGGGAATGCTCACATCGGCCTGGATCCCGATAACGTCAAATCCTTGAGCATTCAGTTTTTCAACAGCTCTCTGGATAGTATCTGCAGTTCGTGAACAGATGGCGAGTTTGGCGCCTTCCGCTCCCAGCGATTGCGCGGTTGCAAAACCGAGCCCTTTGCTTGCTCCCGCAACTAAAGCCACTTTGCCTTTTAACCCCAGATCCATCTTGCTCTCCTTTATAAGCGAGATATCAGAGATTGCGCCCTGGGGCAAGACGGTCCGTTAAAGATGCATGGAGGAAATTGTTAACCGGGAAAGGATAAAGCTCTGAAGAGAGGCTATATTTGATGTTGGATATTTCAGGGTATATGGTAATACATTACAGAAGGATCAATGAATCATAGGAGGGAGCATATGCACAGAGATGTTGAGTCCATGTCTGTCAAGAAATATGATCTGTTGATTATCGGTGGCGGGATCACAGGAGCAAGCGTTGCCTGGGATGCTGCATTGAGAGGTCTACGGGTTGCCCTGGTGGATAAAGGAGATTTCGGGGCTGCCACGTCTGCTGCCACCTCTAAGCTGATCCATGGAGGATTGCGTTATCTGAAAACCGGGGAAATAGGCTTGGTGCGAGAATCCTTGCAGGAGAGACGAATCATGGAGATTATTGCGCCCCATCTTGTATATCCGATACCGTTTATTTTCCCGGCTTATGGTTGGGGCATGCGGGGGCTGCCGGCAGTGATTTCAGCAATGGTTTTTTACGATACGCTTTCCTATGATCGTCGCTGGATCAATGACGACGACAAGAAAATACCCGGGCATATAAAATATTCGGAAAAAGAGATTCTGGAGCTGGAGCCGGGATTGGACCCCAAGGATCTCAAGGGAGGCGTGATATACAATGACTGCCAGATGTACAACTCGGAACGGCTTACTCTTGAATTCAACTTGTCGGCCGCTGAATATGGTGCTGATCAGGCCAATTATGCCAAGGTGGAAGATTTGATTATAGAGGGAGACTCTGTTACAGGAGCCCGGGTGCGGGATCTATTCAGCGATAAACTCTACGACATCAACTCCCGGATGACTCTCAATGCCGCCGGGCCGTGGGCCGATCTTATGCTGGGTAAATTGCGCGGTAAGGTCCATCATGGTTTGGTACGCTCCAAAGGAATCCACCTCATTACCCGGCCCGTGCACAAAGAACATTCCGTGGTGCTGCAGACAAGGAAAGGCAGACACTTTTTCATTCTTGACTGGCGCGGACACAGCTTGATAGGCACTACGGATATTGTCTACAAGGGAGACCCGGATGAATTTAAGGTGACTGAAAGCGATGTGGTCGATTTTCTGGCTGAAATCAATGAGACCTTCCCCTCTGCCAAACTCGAACGAGCGGATGTGCTTTTTCAATACGGCGGACTAAGGCCCATAGTGGAGAAAGAGACGAGTATTGAAATTGAAGTTTATGATGCCTCTCGCAAATATGAGATTTACGATCATGAGCAGGATGAAGGGATTTCAGGTTTTCTGACAGCTATCGGGGGTAAATATACTACTTCCAGAAATATGGCCAGACAGTTGGTGGATTTGGTATATAAGAAGCTTGATATGCCCCAAGTGCCATGTTCTACTCACACCACACCATTGTTTGGGGGAGAGGTCGGCCGGTATGTGAGTTTTGTTGACCGGGCCAAGAAGAGCAACACTGCCCAACTTGATGAAGCGGTAATCGAGAACCTCTGTCGGAATTACGGCTCCCGATACCAAGATGTACTTAAGAA
>JAFGIF010000097.1 GCA_016929755.1 Deltaproteobacteria bacterium
AATCACTCTGGATGACGGGATTATTCGGTTCTTATGCCCTCAGATGAAAGTTTCCCCTGAAATCGAGCAGGAGATAGACCAGGCAAGCAGCGCTCTCAAAGAGTATGCGAGTGTAGAGATCAACGGTTCAAACGGATGTGAGATTGCAATTGCACTCAAAGGCGCCTGATGTCCACGAAAAAGCTCATCATCTGCCCGCTGTGCGGCCATACTATCAGTACGTATCAAAACCCTCTCCCCACGGTTGACATCATCATCGAGTACGGGAACGCCGTTGTGCTGATATATCGTAAAAACCCGCCTCCCGGTTGGGCCCTGCCGGGAGGATTTGTAGACTACGGGGAATCCCTGGAAGAAGCGGCCAGGCGCGAAGCCCGCGAAGAAACCAGCCTCGAGGTAGAAGATCTCACAATGTTTCATGTCTACTCGCAGCCGGACAGAGATCCCCGTTTTCACACGATTACCTCGGTATTTGTCGCCACAGGCAAAGGTGACCTCAAGGCCGGGGATGACGCATCCGAGGCCGGGATTTTTAATCTTGAAAACCTGCCCCGGCTCATTGCATTCGATCATGCCTCGATTCTGAAAGACTATGCCCGGTGGAAGAAGGGACAGCTACAGGGCATTCTGGTGAAATAATGGGACTTCCCGAACTGTATCTCATTGACGGCAGCTCATATGTTTATCGAGCCTTTTACGCCATGCGCAATCTCACCACTTCCAAGGGAATCCCGACCAATGCCGTCTACATCCTGGCCCGTATGTTATTAAAGCTGCTCAAGGAACAATCGTCGGATCATATCTGTTTCATTCTGGATCCCCCGGGTCCGACCCATCGCCACGAAATGTACGAGAAATACAAGGCTAACCGTCCGAAAATGCCCGAATCGCTGGAAATCCAGTTCCCCTATATCCTCAAGGTCGTGGAAGCTCTGGGCATACCCATCATCCAGCAGGAGGGAATCGAGGCGGATGACATTATCGCTGCTCTGACCCTCAAGTATAGAGCTGAGGCCAAGGTTACCATTATCTCCGGCGACAAGGACCTGATGCAGTTTGTGGGTGGCAATGTGGTTGTCTGGGATACCCTCAAAGACAAGGTATACGATCGAAATGCCGTGATTGAAAAATACCGGGTAGCCCCTGAATACATCGCTGATCTGCTGGCCATAATGGGCGACAGTTCGGACAATATCCCGGGTGTGCCCGGCATCGGCGAGAAGGGAGCCGTGGCATTGATCCAGAAAATGGGCCACCTGGAAGAGATTATTGAAAATATCGAAAAGATACCTGCTCCAAAACAGAAACAGGCCCTTTCGGAAAACATTGATCTGGCCCGTCTGAGCCTGGAGCTGGTCCGTTTGGACCGAGGCGCTGATATCGACATCTCTCCGGAACAGCTCATCCTTGGCAAAAAAGATGAGTCCAAACTGCTCGATCTTTTCCAGGAACTCGAGTTCAAGGCATTGATCAAAGAACTCCAAGGGGAGCAGCATGTGCCGCCCCGGCAAGCCCTTACAGGCGAAGTTGTATACTCCTGCAATCCTGAATTGACAGGCAGTAGCGGCATGTATTTTGTGCCAGGACTGGGGGCCGCAGTTTCGAAGGACAATACGACCTATGTCTGCCTCGACAAAGATACGTGTCTCAAAGCGCTGAGTCTCTCCGGTGTAAGCTTAAGCCTGCATGATGCCAAACAGGCCCTTACAATCGCAAAAAAATGCGGCCTCGAGATCCATTCTGAAATATTCGATATATCACTTGCGGCCTACTGCATCGATGCCGCTTCCGGCCTCGTGACCCTGGAGGATCTTGCCAGATCGTACCTGGATCAGGATATCCCCAGTCTTAAGGATGTTATTGGATCGGGTCGAAATGCAAAAGCTTATAAGGAAATTCCGGACGAGAAAAAAACTCTGTTTCTCGCCAGCCATGCCCAGGTACTCGAACCGCTCAAAACCAGGCTCGAAGAGAAGCTTGCCCAATTCCAGGTTGAAAAGATATATCATGAGATCGAAATACCCCTCACCCATGTGCTCTCACGAATGGAAGCAACCGGGGTTATGCTAGACAAAGAATTTCTCGCGAACATCTCTACACAAATGTCCCTGAACATTGCCGATCTCCAGGAAGGCATCTTTGACATAGCAGGCAGAGAGTTCAACATCAATTCACCCAAACAACTCGGAAGCATCCTCTTTGAAGACCTTGGGCTTCCGGCAGTCAAGAAGACCAAGACCGGCTACTCGACAGACAGCAATGTTCTGGCCGCGCTCGCAA
The DNA here is from genome assembly GCA_016929755.1 of Deltaproteobacteria bacterium. GTDB lineage: Bacteria > Desulfobacterota > Desulfomonilia > UBA1062 > UBA1062 > JAFGIF01. The sequence continues at coordinate 2,281 of JAFGIF010000097.1, forward strand.
CCAAACATGAACTGCCGGCCAGGATCCTGGATTATCGCACGCTGACAAAACTGAAAAACACCTATATCGATACCCTGCCGGGAATGATCGATCCATCAACCGGCAGAATCCACACCACCTTCAACCAGGCCGGCACAGCCACCGGCCGCATATCATCATCTGATCCGAATTTGCAGAATATCCCCATCAGAACGGAAATCGGCCGTCGTATTCGCGAGGCCTTTGTGGCACCGGAGGGCTATCAAATCCTGAGCGCCGATTATTCCCAGATAGAGCTGAGAGTCCTGGCTCACATCAGCCAGGATCCCCGCCTGATGGAGGCCTTCATCCGGGATCTGGATATCCATACACAAACAGCATCCGAAATATTCGGCCTGCCGCTTGCGGAAGTCTCTTCAGATCAGAGACGGGCGGCCAAAACCATCAACTTTGGTATCGTCTACGGCATGGGGCCGCACCGGCTCTCCAATGAACTGGGAATCAAGCAGAGTGTAGCCAAACTCTACATTCAAAGTTATCTGGTAAACTATTCCGGAGTGAAAACATACATGGAGATGATTAGCGCCCAGGCATTCGAAGCCGGCTTTGTTACAACCATCATGGGCCGTAGGAGAACTATTCCCGAAATCAATTCACGTAACTTCAACGAGCGTGAAGGCGCCAAGCGAATTGCTATCAACACCCCGATTCAGGGCAGCGCGGCTGACATTATTAAAATTGCCATGATCAGAATCCACGAAAAAATAAAATCCATGCGAAGCCGCATGATCCTGCAGGTGCATGATGAACTCGTGTTCGAAGCCGCCGACAAAGAAGTTGAAGAATTGCAGATGATTGTCAAGCAAGAGATGGAAGGGGCATTTGCCCTCGATATACCTCTCAAGGTGGATATGGGTATCGGAAATAACTGGAGCGAGGCTCACTGAAACGGGCAGATGGATCTCTGATTTTACCGCAATGAAAAAAGAGGCGAGTTTTTTTGAACTCGCCTCTTTGTATTCAAGAAACTTTTTCGTTGTTATCTTTTGCCGAGTACACTCCTGGCGATAACGATGCGCATAACCTCGTTGGTGCCTTCGTAGATCTGGGTAATCTTGGCATCTCGCATGAGGCGCTCCATGGGATATTCGGTAACGTAGCCGTAGCCTCCCAGAATCTGGACACCCTCAACAGTTGCATCCATGGCAGTGTCTGAGGCAAACATCTTGGCCTGAGCAGCTTCCCTTTCAAACGGCAAGTGATTACTCTCGAGCCAGGCAGCCTTGAGTATCAGCATCTCTGAAGCGTCGATACGGGTGGCCATATCCGCCAGCTTAAACTGGGTAGCCTGGAAGGCCTCCAGCGGCTTGCCGAACTGGACTCGTTCTTTTGAATACTTTACCGACTCCTCCAGGCAGGCCTTGGCGATACCCAGGGCCTGGGAGGCAATCCCGATGCGGCCGGAGTCCAGCGTAGTCAGCATCTGCCGGAAACCGGAACCGGGATCGCCCAGAATGCTGTCTTTGGGTATCCTGGCATCTTCAAACACCAGCTCGGCCGTGCCCGAAGCACGAATGCCCATTTTTTCTTCAACCTTGCCTATGGAAAATCCCTCCATCTCCTCAAGATTGATCACAAACTGGCTGATGCCCTTGTATCCCTTTTCTTTATCGGTTACGGCTGCAATGACCGCATATTTAGCAATATTGCCGTTGGTGATAAATTTCTTTTCGCCGTTGATAATCCAAGAGTCGCCATCCAGGACAGCGCTAGTCCTCATGCCGGCGGCATCAGACCCGGCATTTGCTTCCGTCAACCCGTAACATCCGTGGGCCTCACCGGTTGCTACCGGGGTGTTGAACTTGATTTTCTGCTCTTCGCTACCAAACGAATAAACCGGGAAGCCGTATAATGAATTATTGACCGACATGATCACGCCATGGCTGGCGCAGCCACGCGAGATCTCGGTCAGGATAAGGGCATAGGCCACATAATCCATACCTGCTCCACC
>JAFGIF010000009.1 GCA_016929755.1 Deltaproteobacteria bacterium
CCTATATCTTTGATTGATTTGGTCTCTATTTACTTTCTAGATTTGAATCCCTAGTTATATTTAAAGATTTGAAGAATTCAGCCGAGTTGTGTATTAACGAGATATAGCGTGAAGGAAGAATATATGAAAGGACGTGAAATAATTGCGCTTCTTGTGCTGGTTGTCACGGTTGTGGCAAGCATTCTAATGGGTCTGATGTACGTTGAAAAACCCGTAGAGGAAGTTACGGAACATAACAAGATCGAATATATCTATATACCAAGCCTGGATGAAGAACTGCTGGGAATGAGGAATGTACAGGAGCGCAAAGAATATTTTATCGAAACCCTGCTTCCGCTGGTGCTCAAATCGAATGAAAAAGTGGCCGGGCAGAGGGCTCTGCTGGAGGATATCACCAAACGTACAAAGAGCTTGGCACCCGATGATAAACAGATATTAAAAGTCCTGGCAAAGCAATACAGGGTCAGGGCCGACAGCTATGAAGAAACACTTGATGAACTGTTAGTCCGGGTTAATGTTTTGCCCCCATCCCTCATTATTGCTCAGGCTGCGATCGAATCCGGCTGGGGAACATCCAGGTTTGTTCTGGAGGGAAATAATCTTTTTGGCCTGAGAAACCGTAATGGACGGGGCATGATTCCCAACAGGCAGAGAGATGGAGAGGTTTTTTGGGTCTCGATTTTTGATGATCTGCAGGCATGCATTGATTACTATCTCTGGAATATCAATACCTATCCGGTCTATGAAGAATTGCGTACGATCAGAGATGAGATGGAACAACCCCATGATCCGCTCGTCCTGGCCCGGGGATTACAGCAATACTCAGAGCTAGGAATAACCTATGTTGAAAAATTGAAAAAATTAATCATCGATAATGAGTTGACGGAATATGACATGTACAGCCTTGGTCAACAGGAGTATTCAGCTATCAGGTAGGCGATCTGAATGAAACAGCACGTTAAGATACTGGTGGCATTGGTGTTTGTGTTTTTCGGTATAATCTTTCAGGCTCACGCCTATATTACAGTGCTCTTATATCACAAGTTTGATGAAGCGAATTCACCATCGACCACTATCTCGTCCGGTATGTTTGATGAGCAGATGGCATACCTGAAAAGGGGTGGCTACCATATACTTTCAATGAACGAGCTTGAGCAGTGCATCCAGGGCAAGGCCCCGATCCCTGATAAAGGAGTTGTAATAACCATTGATGATGGTTATCTCTCGGTATATACGAAGGCTTTCCCGATCCTGAAAAAATACGGTTTTCCCTTCACTGTGTTCGTTTTTTCCCGCTCCATAGGGGCACCTAATTATATGAGTTGGGAGCAATTGAAAGATTTGCAGGATCATGGTGGTGCGCTGGGCGCTCATAGCTACTCTCATCCCCACATGGTTGATATCCCGGCCAGTCAGATTGAAAAGGAATTCATTCTGCCAAAAGAGATTTTTGAGCGGGAGTTGAATGCAGAAATGCGCTGGTTTGCATATCCCTTCGGAGAGTACGATAACCAGATCCGAACCATAGGTAAACGCTCAGGATTTACACTGCTGCTGACTTCGGACCCGGGCAGTGTCGGCAGTGAGACCGAACCTGATCTGATCCCGCGCCAGGCAATTGTCGGACAGAATATGAATATGGTCCGTTTTATTGAAAAACTTCAGAGGCCTCCACTGGCGGTTCTGCAAAGAACGCCGCCCAGAGGGCGGTTGCAGTCGAAAGCCCTCGATAGAATCGAGGTCACCATTAAAGACCCGCAGCAGTATTTACCCGGTCAGATCCAGATGTTTCTGTCTGAGAAGGGTCGGCTGGAGACCAAATTCAATTCTCTTACGGGAACTCTCATATGCGAGCAACCCATCGTGCTTACACGGCAAGTCAACCGCATCAGCGTTACCGCCCGACGCAAAGCGGATAATCTCTTTGCGCGGGATTCATATATGATCGTGTTGCCGGAAGAATAGGGCATTATCCATTATAAAAATTTGATATCCGTGGTAGAATTGATTCTATTCAGCCCGATGTTCGAGAATTACTTGTAAATTTTACTGGAGCCCTTACACGCCGACATTGGGGTTTTATTATTTTATCAACATGGTACAATCAGAACCGGGTTTCTATTGTCAAAAAGGAGGGTTTGATGAAAACCAAGATCGCAGTTTTGACCGGAGGCGGTGATTGTCCCGGTTTGAACGGCGCCATAAAGTGGGTGACAAAAACCGCCTTGGATCCTCGTCTGGCAAAAGAGCGGTCGATTCAGTTCGAGGTTATTGGCATTCGTGAGGGCTGGAAGGGGCTGGTGGATGTCGATCCTGATGATCCCAAGAGCCGCAAACGGCACATTATGCCATTGAATGAGGAAGTAGTGCGGGCATGGGACCGTTATGGCGGGACAAACCTGGGAACTTCGCGCACAAATCCTTTTAATCCACAAAATGACCGTTCGAATAAGTTGCTGGAAAATATCGAGAAACTCAAAATAGATGTGATTGTGGCTATCGGCGGTGAGGATACCCTGGGGGTGGCCTATAAATTACATAAACTTGGAATCAAGACGATCGGAATTCCCAAAACTATTGACCTTGATCTGGTAGGCACCGATTATTCACTGGGCTTTGATTCCGCCGTGAATGTCATTACGGAAGAGATTGACCGCCTGCGGACAACGGCCGGCTCTCATAATAGAATCTTTGTTGTAGAAACTATGGGGCGACATGCGGGCTGGCTTGCCCTTAATGGCGGTGAATGCAGCGGTGCATACATTATCCTGATACCGGAATACCCTTTTGATGTTGAGCACGTATGTGAACTGCTGCTGGAACGTACCGGCAGAGAGGTTCAATACAGTATTGTCGTGGTCTCCGAAGGAGCAAAGCTCTGCGGTAAAGAAGAAATTTACAAAGATGACAAGCTGGATGACTTCGGACATCGCTCTCTGGGAGGGATAGCCCAATATGTGGCAGACGTGATCACCAAGAGGACCGGTTTCGAAGCGCGCTACGTTATTCTGAGTCATCTGCAGCGCGGCGGGGTTCCTTCTTCCCGGGATCGTCTCATGGCCAGATGGTTCGGCATTGCAGCCGTGGACATGATTCTCAGTGATGATTTTGGCAGAATGGTGAGTTATTTACACGGCGAGATTGCCTCGGTACCACTCAAGGAGATCATCGATAAACTTAAGCTTGTTGATGTGAATAAGTACTATGACACCGAACGTTATAACGGGCGAAGATCAATCCTGTAATCTGTGAACATGGCCGTAATGATATGGTAAGTAACTAACAGCTATTCAGGGCATAAAAAATATGTAAGCAAAATATCCGGGGTATCTCCAGGCATTTCTTTTGTATCGGCAATTTCTGATCTTTTGATGCCAAATTTATCATAAGCATCACAAGTCTTACAATTTTTCCATTGAACAAAATGCCGTTATATGCCTAGATTTTGACGATGATTAATCTGGATGAGACAGACAAAGCAATTCTGGCGCTGGCCCAGGGAGACCTTCCGCTTGACTCAAGACCGTTCGATATCTGGGCTCGCGAGCTGGGCATGGAAGTGACAGAGTTGTTGGACAGGCTTAAGCGGCTGAAAGAGATGGGAATCATCAGAGATTTCAAGGCAATCATTCTGCACCAGAAGGCCGGTATAGATGCCAATGCCATGGTGGCCTGGGCTATCCCGGATGAAAAGGTGGATGAACTCGGAGAGTTGCTTGCCCGGCATGAAAACGTGACTCATTGTTATGAGAGACCGGATTTCGGCAAGTACAATGTTTTTTCCATGATCCACAACACAGACAAAGATGAAGTGATGAAAATCATCAAAGAGCTTGCGAGCAAGATCGGAATTGATGATTACCAGGTTTTTTGGAGCGAGCGTGAACTGAAAAAGACATCAATGAAGTATTTTTAGGGAGGATCGTGTTTCATGAGCAATGCAGAGTTTTTTGAGCGGGCAAAACAGGTAATCCCCGGTGGAGTTAACTCTCCGGTGCGGGCCTTTGGCAAGGTCGGCGGTACTCCCAGGTTTATCTCGCGGGCACAGGGCGTCTGGCTGTATGACATAGAAGGGAAAAGATACATTGACCATGTGCTTTCCTGGGGGCCGTTGATTCTGGGACATGCCCATCCTGAAGTTGTGGCGGCCGTTCAA
>JAFGIF010000098.1 GCA_016929755.1 Deltaproteobacteria bacterium
CCCTGCAGCAGCAACTGAAAACGCTCAGGGATGGCTGGTACGGATTGTTTGTTTATCTCTCCGGGTTTGAGCCCCTCGGCCCTAAGCAGCCGGTCGGTTACGTATTCGATGATGGTGTTTTTAGAGATCCCTACCGGAACCCCTTTCAGATCTTGAATTGTCTTCAAATCGCTGCCTGGTGCGGCCAGAATGCGAAACAAAGGATATCCCGTATATGCACGGCGGGCATCACGTACGATTTTCACCTGTACCTTTGAACGGTTGAAGTTCGCAGTATTGGTGATTTCGGTAAGCATGCCGTCGATTGCCCCGGTCTGCATCAATTGATCGCGCTCCAGGGCGCTGTTTACGATCAGTGCCTCGGTTTTTAGATCGGCTTGTTCAAAAAATCCTCTGGTCTCGGCCACATAGAACGGCAGGGAGTCCAGGATGGGAAGCAGGGCAACCTTCAGGACAGCTTCTGGTTGCTTGTCTGCTGCATATAATGTGTGCCCAAACCCTGGAACCAAGGTGAATGAAAGTACTATCCCGAGAATGCCCATTTTCAACACCTGTATTGTGTTGAACATCGTATCTCCCCCGCTGAAATTATCACATGAAAACATGTACCAATCGTTTGTCGCTCGATACCATGAAACCCGATGGAATGCAATGCGGCAGCGCATCTTCGTGGAAGACTGAATATGTTATTGGTCCTGGCAAATAAGAATCCCGGGAAATTAAAAGCTAATCAATATTGAAAATTCTATAATAAAACGTATTTTCTTACAGTAGGAATTATTGAAGACAACTTATCCATACAGGGATTTACCAGGATATTCGCTCAAACATGAAAGCAACGGGGCTCGTATTCGCAGGGATTCAGTCTGGCGCTGAGGATGGTTTGGAGGAGATTCGATGAAGATCGTCAAGTTTTCACTCGGAATAATAGTCGCAATAGTCATTTTGGCATTTTTATTCCTGTATGTAACCCTGCGCTCAACTCTGCCCGAGATTTCGGCCGAGATTACAACCGACAGGGTAAAAGCGGAGATCACGATAATCAGGGATATCTACGGTGTTCCGCATATTTTTGCCGAAAACGAGCATGACGCCTTTTTCGCCGTCGGCTATTGCCAGGCCCAGGACAGGCTCTGGCAGATGGATATTATGCGCCGTGCCGCCTATGGCAGGCTCTCCGAGGTATTCGGTCAGAGCACCATAGAAGACGACCGATTTCTGCGTACCATCTTTGCCCCGAAGAGTGCGCAAGAGTATTACCGGGCGCTACCGAAACAGATTCAGGCCATGGGACAGGCATATGCCGATGGTGTCAATTTCTACCTTGAAAACAACGACGATAGGCCGCCATTTGAGTTTTTGCTTCTGGGCTATCGGATGAAGACCTGGATGCCGGAGGATACAATTGCCATGAACATGATAATGGCCTATTCCCTGAACTGCTCTCTTGACGCCGAGATATTGCGGGCCAGACTGGCTGCAAATTTAGATGAGGAAATGCTCAAGGAAGTGTTCGACTTTTACCCAATAGATGCCGGCTATATCTATCCAAAGTTTGCCCACCATCCCGGGCTGTTCGAAAACACACTCTTTACTCGAGCAAACAATCTTGCCGGATTACTGCCGGGCTATCATTTGATGGCCAGCAATGCCTGGGCAGTATCCGGCACCAGGACCGTGAGCGGCAAACCCATCCTGGCAGATGACTCGCACATGGACCTGGCCATTCCCAATTCCTACTACCAGGTGCATATCTCAACCCCGGAATTTACAATACACGGCGGTTCCATCCCGGGAACACCGTTGGTCGTGGAAGGGCATAGCGAATTTTTCGCCTGGGGACTGCCCACCGGGGCTGAAGATCCCTCTGATTTTTATGTTGAAAAAATCAGACCTGGTAATCCGCCACAGTATCTCTACGAGGGAGTGTGGCAGGACATGCGTGTAAAAAAAGAAGCCATTATGGTGAAGGGGTCTGAGCCTCTTGAGATGGAAATATGGCTGACCCGGCACGGCCCGATAGTCAGCGACATTGCCGATCTTAATGTCCCCTCGGCTCAGGATGAAGCTGTTTCCCTGCGCTGGAACATGTACGACCGCATGGGAGGCGGCGAGGCTTTTTACCAGATCATGAAGGCCAGGAACTGGCAGGATTTTGCAGGGGCCGCCCGCAAGATGGCCTGCCCTGGATCGACTTTTGTCTATGCCGATGCCGACGGCAATATCGGGATGTGGGCCGGGATGGCCATTCCCATCCGCAAAGGTTTTGACGGGGTGCATCCCCTGCCGGGATGGCAGGCCAAATACGAATGGCAGGGCTATGTATCGCCCGAAGAACTGCCTTTTACTGTAAATCCCGAGTCAGGCTATGTGGCGGCGGCCAACAATCGCATGGTCGGCCGGAAGTACCCCTATTATATAGCCAACTACTGGTCGGTGCCCGACCGACACCAGCGGATTGTGGAGATGATTGAACAGGCCGAGAAAACAATTGATTTCAATTACATGGCCAGCATGCAGATGGATATGGCATCGCTGAGTGCCAGGAGAATCGCTCCTAAGATAATTACAGCGCTGGAAAAGGTTGCCCTGGCACCGCAGTATATTGCGGCGCTTGATCAGGTGCGTTCCTGGGATTACATCGCTTCTTCAGAGAGTGTGCCTGCCAGCATTTTCTTTTTTACCATTCAAAAGCTTTTATCCGTGATTTATCTCGACGAGATGGGGCTGGAACGCTTCAATGACTTCATTCACTACTACTATCTTGCCATCAATGCCATCTACGGGGTTTTCGAGAAAGGAAATTTCTTGTGGCTGGATAAAGTTACAACTCCACACAAGGAAACGCTGGATGAACTTATTGTACAGGCTTTCACTTCGGCCGTGGATGATCTGCAGCGGAAATACAGCGATGACATGCTGAAATGGCAGTGGGGCTGGGTCAAACCACTCATCTTTTATCATCCCATCGGCAAGGAGCTGGGATTGCCGGGCAGATTTCTTAATGACGGGACCTATCATGCGGGCGGTTCGCATACGACGGTCAATGCCGCCGGCTATCCCATGGACAAGGACCCGCTTGTCAATCACGGGCCGGCCATCCGCATGATCATCGATTTTTCCGATCAGAACAATTGGGGTTTCATCCAGCCTCCGGGCAACTCGGGGAATTTCATGAGCGGCCACTACAAGGATCAGACCGCCAAATGGCTTTCCGGGCAATACAATCCCATTTTATTATCCCGCAAGGCAATCGAAGCACAGGCCGAGGGCACGATCGTTTTTCGTTCTGGACAGTGATTTTAATTGACAGGAAATAGTTTGTGATGTGCATGTTGTGACCGGAACAGGTCAGTGCACATTATCAAAGAAACTATAATTATTGTTTTTTCTGTTGGAATAACATCTATCTTTGTCTTGATTTGTCTGGTTTGCTGGTTACTATGTAGGATATATTTTTATGATTTATTAGATTTTTATTATAAGGGAGGTTATCCATGGGAAATGCAGAATCAGTCTCGGAAGCGAAAGATTTCCAGGTCAGCCGGGGGTACGCGAATTATGTCTTTATGCTCCTTTTTCTCCTCTATCTCTTTAATTACGTCGACCGCATGATCGTTTCTTCGCTGTTACCGTACCTTAAGTTGGAATGGGGACTCACTGACACCCAGTGCGGTTGGTTTGCCTCGATCGTCACGTTGATAATGACCGGATTCGTATTCCCGGTCTCTCTACTGGTAGATCGATGGAGCCGCAAAAAGGCGATCGCAATAATGGGGGTGCTCTGGGGGTTTGCATCAGCTCTCTGCGCCTTGACGAGAAGCTTCGCCCAACTTATCTTTATGCGTTCGTTTGTCGGTGTCGGCGAGGCGGCCTTTACCTCTGGCGGGCACGCCATGATTGCGGCCTACTACCCTGAGGAGAAACGGGCCACCATGAATGGTCTTTTTACTGCAGCCATCCCTATGGGGACCGCCATTGGGGTCATCCTGGGGGGTGTCATCGCTGAGACTCTCGGCTGGCGATATGCCTTTGGAATCATGGCAATACCGGGATTGATCGTGGCAATAGCTTTCTTTTGGGTAAAGGATTACAAAACCGTGGAAATTATCAAAAAGATCCATGAAGGGGCAAGGTCTCAAGAGGTAAAAATGAGGTTTTTCGATATAGCAAAAGAGTTTCTGCGAACACCCTCGGTCCTCTTTACCTACCTCGGCTATGTTGGAAACACCTTTGTGACCACAGGTCTTATGGTCTGGCTTCCTACCTATTACCACCGGGTAGACGGTATGCCCATGGACAAGGCGGGGATGAAAACCGCTGTAGTTTTTCTGCTGGCAATTATCGGAGCACCGCTAGGAGGGCTGGTCACGGATATTATCCGCAAACGCTGGCTGAACGCACGCATGAGCGTACCGGCCGTGACATCGCTCCTTACGGGGCTCTTTCTCTTCATCGGCTTTTCATTTTTTGAGGGATCTACTCAATATATCTTTCTTATCATGTTCGGCTTCACAGCGCCGATGTTTGCCGCGGGCGGCTCTGCAGTTACACAGGACGTGGTACACCCCGGGCTGCGGGCGATGTCGTACGCGCTGGCTCAGTTTTTTATGATGGCGCTGGGCTACACACTATCCCCGATCTTCATCGGGGCAATCTCTGACCGTTATGACCTGTTGACCGCCTTTAAGTTTCTGCCCTTGTTCTGCCTCTTTGGTGCAATCGTTTTTTTCATCGGCTCGTTTTTCTACGTGCGCGACTTGAACAAAGTCGAAAGGGTCAGGTTGCAGGAGGAAGGGCACTAACGATATATGTAGGCAACTACGAAATCTCATAAGATAAATAATGAACGTTATCTCTGTGCTTATCGATCAGCCAACTGGATACATGTTTGGAATTAAGGGGTTATAAATATTGATAAATTCTGCCGGATTGTTTCTGATTCTTAACAAAGCGAGGCACCACACGAAAATTTGCAGATTAGTGTGGTGCCTGTATTGTTGTTAGTTATTTCGTGTAGTCATATACGCCCTTGCCGGATTTTCTGCCGAAACGTTTGGCCCTCACCAGCTTTTTGAGCAGCGGGGCCGGCCGGTACTTGTCACCGAGTTCTTCATGCAGTCCCTCGATAACGTGCAGCAGGGTATCCAGCCCGATAAGGTCCGACAATGCCAGCGGGCCGATGGGATGATTGCATCCCAACACCATACCCGTGTCTATATCTTCGGGCGTGGCAACGCCTTCCTCCAGGGTGAAAAATGCCTCGTTAAGCATAACGCACAGCAGGCGGTTGACGGCAAAGGCCGGGGCTTCATTGACAATGATGGTTTTCTTGCCGATTTTTTTGCCCCACTCGAGAGCGATTTTTAAAGTTTCGTCCGAGGTGTCGTGGCCCTTGATGATTTCCAGCAGGCGCATTACCGGGACTGGATTGAAAAAATGGGTCCCGATAAATTTCTCGGGCCGTTTTGTGATAGCCGCCATCTCGGTAATGCTCAGGCCCGAGGTGTTGCTGAAGAACAGGCAGTGATCCGGCACGATTTCTTCCAGCTCGTCGAAGACCTTTTTCTTGACACTCATCACCTCGATGATGACTTCGACCACCACGTCGGCACCTGCAGCCGCTTCTTTCAGATCAAGCAAGGGTTTGATTCTGGCCAGAACAGCGTCCATTTCTTCCTGGGTCTTGTTACCTTTCTCAACGCTGCGGCTCAGGTTTTTGTTGATCGCTTTCATACCGCCATCGATAAATCTCTGCTCGATATCGCGCAGAGTCACATCATAGCCTGCTTCGGCGCAAACCTGCGCGATGCCGCTGCCCATCAGTCCGGCACCTAAAACGCATACCTTTTTAATTTCCATAAAAACCTCCTCATAGATGATTTTCTGTATCTCTTTTTAACCTAGGCAAACCATGCAGTGCTGTCAAAGGAAAAATTTTACTGTCCCGTTGTATGAAAGGCCGTATGCGTGTTGTAAACAATACTGTTATTTCTGGGCGTTTATTTGTTGGCATATCGGGCAGTTCGTGTTGCAGCATTTCTTACAGATAAACAGCAGAATCTCAGCCAATCCAAGGCCTGCAAGCACCCAGAATAGAAAGCCGCCCCGTTTGTTATTCCAGAGCCGGTATTGTTGGAATGCAAGCTGTAAGGTCAGGGGAACCGCGCGCAATAGAACTGCGGATTACTATGAACCAGCCGATGACAATCGAAACGAAAAACAGGAGCAAGCTTACTATGCCATTTAATCAATTCACTATATGAGCTCCTCATAGGTGCAAATATTTGTTAGTGTTACACCAGTTCTGCTATGCTTTCTACGGTCATGGTGCCTTGTTAACTAGGATCCGACAAGCGCTAAAACCAGCTGGATCTTATTCCCGGTTATCGAAAACGCGCTTCGATTTTCTGGCGGTTCTGGGCAGAGTGTTATAATCAACCAATTCAACACTGCCCTTCACCAGCAGGGCCTTACGCAGTTCACTCTCGGCCTTTCCAACTACCTGCGCATCCTTGGCCGGATTTGCGTTTTTAGATCGTTCGACCTTAATTTTCATGTAGTCCTTGCCGTCGTCCTTACGGTCCAGATAAATCTGATATTCGCTGCCGATACCCTCCTGCCTGGAGAGGATTTCTTCAATATGGCTGGGGTAGATATTCACAGCGCGGATTATGAACATATCATCAGAGCGTCCCGTGATACGGCCATGCGTTGGAAGGGGAGACCCGCATGGGCAGTCTCCCGGGATCAAACGGGTCAGGTCGCGCGAACGGTACCTGATCAGAGGTGCACCTTCCTTGCGCAGGGTAGTATAGACCATTTCGCCCACCTCGCCATCCGTAACCGGTTGCAATGTTTGAGGGTCGATAATTTCTAGAATATAGTAATCGGCCCAGTAGTGAATTCCGCAGTGGTGACTGCAATCCAGTCCGGTACCGGGGCCGTATACTTCCGTCAGGCCGGGAATATCGAAGACGTGCTCAGCTCCGAACAGATCCCTGATTTTGCCCCGCATGGCATCACTGGCACGTTCGGCACCGATGATCAGTCTTTTCACATTGATTTTATCATGCAGGCCCCGATGTTCAACCTCTTCGGCCAGCAGCAGTGCCATTGAAGCGGTTGCGCAAATTACCGTGGGCTGGAAATCAACCAGAAACTGCATGTGCATGTCGATGTTGCCCGGACCAGCCGGCACAGCCAGCGCTCCGAAGCGTTCGCATCCGAGCTGAAACCCAATCCCTGCCGTCCAGACACCGTAGCCTACGCAGATCTGGACCCGATCTTCACGCGTCAGACCAGCCATTTCATAGCAGCGGGCAAACATGTCGGCCCAGTCGTCAATATCCTTGTTGGTATAGACCATGATTTTACGGTTGCCGGTTGTGCCTGATGATGCATGCAGCCTGACGATTTGGTCGAACGGCACCGACCTCAACGGCCAGGGATAACCTTCCTGAAGGTCCTGAGCGGTGACAAAAGGCAGTTTCCGGAGATCGCCCAGAGTCTTTATATCTTCAGGTTTCACGCCGGTTTCATCAAATCTTTGGCGATAGAATTCCGATCCGTTATAGGCATGTTTTACGGTCCATTTAAGGCCGGAAAGCTGGATTGCATCCAATTCTTCTTTGGTGGTAAAATCGGGCATAAATGATCGTGTCATTGCGTTCCTCCTTAATGGCTTTGATTATATTTTTCATTCGATGCTGTCTCAAAACCGATTTCCAGGGCTTTGATGTTTTGATCCAGCACCCGTTTGGGTGAGATTGATTCCATAACAGCACAGGCATCGTAAAAGTCGGTATTGATATATCTGATTACAAAACCCAGCATAATCATGTTGGCCGAGCCCTTGAGACCTTGATTCAGGGCAATGCCGGTTGCATCGACGGCGTAGGTAAAATCGTTTCGATCTTCAGTGTTCACGATGGTGATGCCACCGGGTCTCAACATATGGAGATAGTCGCGTGTATCGTTTTGCTCAAGACCGATCAAGATATCGGCACAACCGGCCGGAATTAAAGGACTCGCAAAATCTCCGATTTTGAGGCTGGATGTAACAGTGCCGCCCCGCATTGCCATGCCGTGAGTCTCGGATGTAATCACCCGGCGTCCTTTTTTAAAGGCAATTTCAGATAATGCTCTGGCCAGGACCAGGATGCCCTGTCCTCCTCTTCCAACCATGAAGATCTGGGTGTCTGTATTGTTAATATCCATAAGTACTCTTTCCTTGTGTTGTTTGATGATAGCGGAAACCACGATTGATTGTATTCATAATGGTTTTGCCTCGAGTGCCCTTCTTGGACAGACGTGCACGCATACCCCGCAACCGCTGCAGATGGTAGGGTCGATGACAACCGTATCTTCACCCATTTCAAGGGCCGGGCACTCAAATTCTTTGACACAATATCCGCATGCATTACAGTCATCGGTGACACTCATAGTGAACGCCTGCTGCGTGCCGATCATAGCCCTGTCCTGTATGCAGGGGTGCCTGGCGATAATCGCCACAACTCCTTGTGATGCACTGAGATCGTATGCATCTTTGACAATTTTGATGAAACCGGGAATATCGTACGGGTCTTTTGTGATGACACTCCGAATGCCGCAGCCCTCAAGGATCTGTTCCAGACTCAATCCGTCGTGATTGAAATCACTGGCAACAGAGCCTGTTCCGGGGGTGGGTTGGCGTCCGGTCATGGCGGTAGTGGCATTATCAAGGATCACCAGTACAAACCTTGCTCCGGTTACGATCGCATTCACGCTCGGCGGTATGCCGGCGTGAAAAAAAGTGGAATCCCCGATCGTGGCCACGATCGGAGGTGGAGATTCCTCATGTTTAAAGGCGTGGAAAAAACCAGCTGCCTGGCTGATGGCCGCCCCCATACACAGACAGGTATCCACGGCCCCCAGATTCAAGCCCAGTGTATAGCAGCCGATATCCGAGGTGTAGATTCCTTTAGGCAGGGCTTTTTTGATGGCATAAAACGCTGCCCGGTGGGCGCAGCCGGCGCATAGAGAAGGACGGCGCTGCTTTGTTGTGTGAATCTCCGGATATAGTCTTTTCAGTCCGAGGAAGGTATCGATGATGGGCGTAAGGATGTCCGGGGTCAATTCGCCGGCATTGGGAATGGTAGAGTCGATTCTGCCGCGGACATTTCTTCGGCAGGGGAACTGGTATTCAATTACGGGCTCTGTTTCTTCCACGACCATGACGTTTGTGTGGGACCTGCTGATGTGATCTAATGACTCGGGGTCCAGCGGATAGGGCATGTCAATCTTGTAAAGGCTGAGATCCCTCCATTCGGGCTTATTTTGCATTATATCTTTCAGATAAGCATAGGTAATGCCCGAGGCTACAATTGCCTGAGAGGATTCATCCTTTCCATTAAGCAGCTTCACGCCGGCAAGAGGGTCATGAGTGATAGACTTTACCTTTGTATTGAGTTCTATGTGCAGTTTCAGCCTGGGGCCTGGAGTGGCGGCCCAGCGATGGGGCTCTTTTTCGAACAGTGCCGGTCTGGCCTCAGGTGTGATCCCAGGAACCGCTACTGCCTGTCTGGCATGGCAGACCCGTGTTGTAGGGCGCACCATCACCGGGGTTTTATATTTTTCGGAAAGCTTAAAGGCTGCCATGGTCATAGTGAGAGCTTCTTCAGGGCTGCCCGGGTCCAGTACCGGTATCTTGGCAAACATGGCAAAAAAGCGCGAATCCTGTTCGGTTTGTGAAGAATGTGGGCCAGGGTCGTCTGCCACGATGATCACCAGTCCTCCCCGAACTCCCATGTAGGCCGCACTCATAACCGGATCGGCAGCTACATTCAGCCCGACCTGTTTCATGGCAACCGCCGAGCGTTTGTTTGATATTGAGTTGGCAAAAGCGATCTCAAGGGCTGTTTTTTCGTTGATTGACCACTCGGCATGTACCGGAAGATCCTGTTCCTTGACCAGTTTCATCACCGTTGTTAAAATTTCGGATGCAGGTGTTCCGGGATATGATGTAACGACACTGGCTCCACTTGCCAGGACTGCATAGGCAATTGCTTCGTTTCCCAACAGTATCTTCTCGTTTTTACAATCAATATTGTCTGATTCAGCTTCCATTTGCTGTTCTCCTCAAAATGAAGTTTTCCTCAACTAGACGTTGGGTGTTCAGTTGGAGGTGAAAAAAAAAGCGGCCTATGGGCCGCCTTTTTGTACATTTCCTAAGTCGACCCTAAAAGCCGTCTTTGAGCCACCACCACCAGGATTTATTGTGCCGCAACGTTTTCATGTGTAGAAACAAAACCCAAATGGGTTGAATTGTCAAATAAAAAATGTATGTTATTCCGGTTTGATGCAACTGATCCATTAGCTTGATAATCAATTTCAATTAGTTAGAGAATTTAAGGGTTAGTATTTATTCACATTTGTACATTCAAAAGACATGCTTTTCCCATTCAAAACACAAATAGCCACAACGTGTAAAAAAAATAAAAATATGTCTTGATTTATGTTTCAAATGCCTGTATATGTTTCTACAAATAAGAACAAGGCTGATGGGAATGATAATGAAATATTACTCGGATTCTTACAGTGGCTGGTGGCGCTGGTATGGAGGAAGGGGGTCTGTTCACCGCCGATGAGATCGTCTGAGAACGAGAAAAAGGCCGTGGGCAGCAGATGCCTGCGGCCTTTTTTTATGCCCTTGGAATATATCAGGCCAGGCAGCTTTTAAGAGTTTGAGTAAAAAAACATTTATTGCATGAAAGATGGAGGAATTAAGGTATGAAAAAACAATCAGGTTATGTTTTTGGTATCTTGTTGCTGCTGTGTTTGTTTTTGCCTGAGCCGGTCCTGGCGGCAAAGGCGATTAAGCTGACATACGCCAATTTCCCGCCCGCCCCGACATTTCCCTGCGTTCAGATGGAGCGCTGGAAACAGGAAGTGGAGCAAAGAAGCGGAGGCAGGCTTGCTGTTCAAACCTTTCCGGGGGGGACATTATTGGGAGCCAAGAATATGTTTGACGGTGTTGTGATGGGGCAGGCCGATATCGGCTGTTTTGCCATGTCCTATCATCCGGGACGTTTCCCTCTGGCTGAAGCAGTTGATCTGCCGCTTGGATGGCCCAATGCAACCGTGGCCAGCCTGACGCTCTGGGACATTCACAACAAGTATCAGCCTGAATCTTTTAAAAAGGTCAAAGTGCTGACCATGTTCACCTGCCCGCCGGCAAACATCATGTCGATCGATCCGGTACGATCGCTTGACGACCTGAAAGGCCTGGAAATAAGGGCGGCGGGTACAGGTGTCAAGATCTTTGAATTGTTGGGAGCAAGCCCGATCGGAATGCCGCAGTCGGATGTGCCCGATGCTCTGCATAAAAAGGTGATCAAGGGTATGGCGTCCTCGCTGGAGGTGATGAAAGACTTCAATTACGCTGAATACTGCCGTTATATTACCATGACCAATCTGCAGGTGGTTTCCTTTGCGGTTGTCATGAATCTTAGCCGCTGGGATTCACTTTCCGATGATATAAAAAACATGCTGGAAGAGCTTGGCCGCGAGCAGGTGCAGTGGACCGGTCGCTATGTGGACGAGCATGTAAACGAAGCCGTGGCCTGGTCCAAGAAAACGTTTCAGGTCGAGGTTGTTACGCTTGCGCCCGAAGAGCAGACCCGAATGAATGATCTCCTGAAACCCCTGGTCGATGAATATATCGTTCGTACGGCGTCACAACTACCGTCTGAAGACATTATCAGGGATGTCAGGTTGTTCAAGGATAAGTATACCGCTGAACTTACGAGCCAGAGCAAGTAATGATATCCGGGCAGACATCATGATAGCGCAACTGGAAAAGACAAGCATTTTTCTGAACCGGGCATTAATGGCTATCGCCGGTGTGGTGTTGGTCGGTATGATGACAATCGCCTGCTTGAATGTCATAATGCGATCATTCGGGTATCCCCTGAAGGGAACCTTTGAACTGGTGGGTTTTTTCGGTTCGATCATTGCGGCTTTTGCTCTGGGCAAGACTCAGATCAGCCGCCAGCACATTGCCGTGGATGTTTTGATTCGCCTGTTTCCGCAAAAGATCAAGGTTGTTCTAAGCAGCATAAACTACCTGATTGGTATGCTGTTTTTTATCGTGGCAGGCTGGCAGGCAGCCAGGTGGGGCACCAACCTCTGGAATGTGCATGAATTATCGGAAACCTTGAGAATCATATATTTTCCCTTTGTCTACTGTGTATCGCTTGGCTGCTTTATTATTTCCCTGGTTTTTTTGATCGATATGCTGAAATTGGCAGCTTCACATGAGAGGACTGATTCATGAGCATAACCCTGATTGGAGTAGCAGGCATACTCCTGTTAATGTTTCTGCTGTTATTTCTGGGAATGCCGGTCGGGGTCGCGATGGGACTGGTCGGATTTTGCGGAATCTGCTGGGTTGTCTCGGTAAATGCCGCTCTGGGCATGATCGGTACCGAGTTGTGGAACACATTTTCCTCCTACAGCCTGACCATGGTGCCGCTCTTTGTATTCATGGGGGAGATCTGTTACTATTCCGGGCTCAACCGCAGGCTTTATAAGGCAACCCACACTCTAACCGGCCATGTCCGCGGCAGTCTGGCCATGGCATCGGTCATGGCATGTGCCGGATTTGCCGCTATCTGTGGTTCCAATACGGCCACGGCCGCAACAATGACCGCCGTGGCCATGCCCGAGATGAAAAAATACAAGTATGACCAAGCCCTGTCCGTGGGTTCGATTGCTTGCGGCTCAACGCTTGGTGTGGTTATCCCACCGAGCGTGGTATTGATCATAATCGGATTGTATACCGGAGAGTCGATAAGCAAACTGTTTTACGGCGGGATCCTTGCCGGGCTTGTTCTGGCCGGGTTTTTTCTGCTTACTATTGTTATTTTGTGCCGGATCAATCCTGATTGGAGCCCAATCGGGGAGCGAAAGGCTTTCGGGGAGAAGATTCGATCTATACCAAATTTTTTTGAAGCTGTCTTGTTATTCGCACTGGTGATGGGAGGACTTTATGCCGGAATATTCACCCCCACCGAGGCCGGCGCTGTGGGTTCCCTGTGTGCGCTTGTAATCAGCCTGCTTGCCCGGAGACTTACCTGGCAGGGATTTGTCTCGGCAGTAGTTGATACTCTGCAGATATCGTGCATGGTCTTTGTCATCATAGCCGGAGCGGTCATGTTTAGCCGTTTTCTGACCGTGACCAGGATTCCTTTTGATCTGGCGGATTGGGTGGCTTCGCTTAATGTAGCTCCTATAGTCGTTCTGTCGGTCATATTTATTATATACACCATCGGTGGTGCTCTGATGGATGCCCTGGCTTTGTTGCTGGTGACGATCCCGGTCTTTTTCCCGGTGGCATTAAAGCTGGGCTACGATCCTATCTGGTTCGGTGTAATGATTACGGTAATAACCACCCTGGGGGCGGTTACACCTCCGGTAGGTGCAACAACCTATGTTGTGGCCGGAATGGCCAAGGATATCGGACTTGCAACGGTATTCCGGGGGGTGATGTATTTTCTGCCGGCCTATGTACTTGCTATCATTTTATTGATGGCCTTCCCTGGGATTATCACGTTTTTGCCAAGTCTTATCCGGTAATAATAGATAGACGTTTGAGACTGTTCGGAACAGGTTGTGTTCGTGAGTCTTGAAGTTAAAAACTTATTGTTTACATACTCGCGAACACCCGTCTTCCGGCTGTGGCATCATTACGGGAAGGACTGAAGTCCTCGC
>JAFGIF010000099.1 GCA_016929755.1 Deltaproteobacteria bacterium
AGAAAAATCGTAACCATACGATTCCGGCTAAACTCCGACCAGTATTGAAGCTTGTTGCAAAGGGCAGATTACGCTATTACGAGTAAATCTTTTTCATCAGCCAGGCCATGTTCTGACCCAGGGTTTTCATGGTTTCAATACCCTCTGCATCATTCTCCACATCGCCGATATCTTTGCCGATGCCTATATTCCAGTAGCTCGAAGATGGCACAATCATCTCGCTGTAGAGGAAAAAATGGTTGATGGAATCAAAGGCCTGAACGGAGCCGGCACGACGTACCGCCACAACCGCCGCCCCTACCTTGCGCCTGTACATGCCTTGATTGGCCCGTCCAACGTAGCCGGCCCGATCGATCAAAGCCTTTATCTGAGCACTCAGATCGGCAAAATAGGTCGGAGATGCCAGGATAATTCCATGGGCATCGATCATTTTTTCAAGGCAGGTATTGAGGTAATCACCTTTGACGGCACAGCGCTGATCCGTGTTATCAAAGCATTTTCTACAGGCTATGCACGGCCGGACTTCTTTGCCGGCAAGCTGCACGAGTTCGGTAGAAATACCCTCTTTTTCAAGTTCAGCCAGAACATAATTTACCAGAATCGCCGTGTTACCGTCTTTGCGGGCACTGCCGTTGAATGCAACCACTTTCATTTTATACTCCTCTCAAGTAAAATCTTATTGTTAATTTCTCAAACAACCTTATTCTTAGCATATTCAAAAGGAACGCTGTGCCCGGTTTAATCCGGAAACTTATCACTGATTTTTGAATATGCATCCGAGATAACATCATAGGCCTGTTTCTCCTGCCTCTCATAGGTCAGCAATCCCTTGAGATTCATATCGGGTTCAGGATTATTGAAACGTTTGTCATCCCTGAAATCCGCAAAAACCCAGGGTATGGTGCCAACAACAAATGACCGCTTCAGGATTTGATCAAGCTGAACCTGATAGAAATGCGCCTGGTATGCCTCGGCAAAATCCCTTTGCGTACCATAACCCACCGGATACAGTTTGCCGCCCTTGGAACCCTTAAGAGATCCGGCACCGAATTCAGAAACAACCAGCGGCTTGTCCGGCCATTTTTTATGCATGGAATCCAGCAGCGCCCCTACCTGTTCAGGCTCGGCAAAATACCACCCGAAATACTCGTTGACAAAGATCGCGTCTGCGATTCCGGCTGAAATTTCAAGAGCGGGTGAAACACCAAACGGTATACTAAAAATGGCAAAGGTTACCGGAGTCCTTGGATCAAACGTTTTACTGACGGAGTAGAGCCTTTTGTACAGGCGTTTGATCGAGGGAAAGAAGGAAAAACATTCATCCCCGATCGACCACATGGCAATACTCGGGTGGTTGCGGTCACGTTCGATCATCTCGATCAATTCTCGCGCCGCTTCAAAGAAAAGCCGGTTTTTTTCGGCTGCGCGAACACTTTTCATCCCCCACCCCACCTGGTACAGAGGTATTTCCTCGACCAGGAGCATTCCCTCGCGGTCGCAGGCATCGAGCCAGCGCACATCATTAGGATTGTGCGAAGTGCGCACAAAATTGACATGAAGATCATGCAGCAGATCCATATCCTCCCTGATCCGGCCATCACTCTGAAAGAGTCCGGTGGCCGGATCGTCTTCATGTCGGTTCACGCCGCGCATAAAAAACGGTTTGCCATTGAAATAAAGTTCCGGACCTTTGAATTCGAATTTTCTGAAGCCTATCTCCAATGACTGAGTCTCCGATCCTTCAGCAGTGGTTATGCTCACTTCCAGACTGTATCTGTTCCCGGGATGAGTTGGCGACCACGGCTGCACACCCGGCACACTGTCTTCAAAACGAAAGGCCTGCATCTGCGAGCTGTCTATGGAAATGGGTGAACTGAAAAGCCGGGATATCTGGTTGCCTGCACGATCGAAAAGCTTTACCTCGACGCCTGCTGTGTCGGGCTTTTGCCGGTTGTTATAGACTACTGCGTCGCCTGCGATCCTTCCCTTATGATCCGTTTCAAGGGCCAGCTTGCAGAGCGTTATCCTGGGTGAGCTTTCAAGATATAGGCTTCGATTGAGGCCGCCATAGGGCCACCAGCCAAATGGCCGCTCTTTGGTGATCAGGGGCGGAAGCGTCTCATAATCACGGCGGTTGTCCACCCTGATTGCCAGAGTATTTTCAACACCGTACTTCAGAGATCCGCCGGCATCAAGGCACCACTGGGTAAAACCTCCCGAGTGAGATCCCAGGGGGGTTCCATTAAGATAGACATCGCCCTGGAAACTTACCCCATCCAGAACCAGACGGTTGAAGCTGCCGGCCAATGATGCGGGCACAACAAATTTCCTGCGGTACCAGCCCGCACCAACATAATCAAGCCATTCGGGCCGCTGGGTATTCCAACAGCCCGGCACCGGATGGTCTACCCAGTCGCGCTCGTCAAGATCCTGCTGAAACCACTGCTCCCGGATACCCTGATCCCCAGGGTCCAGTTGAAATTTCCAGATTCCATCAAGACTTATAAGCGTGTGATCCGTGCCCTGAAACCTGGTAAAGCAGGGCATGTTGTTTTGCCATAAGACCGGGACATCATCCGCATATCTGATATCCAAGCCGGCATCATGGGCATGCTTGCGCGGGGCAAAGATTATAATCAGGACCACCACAATCAAAAAAAGAACCAGTGTACCCAAACGGTTTGTTTTGGGCTTTATTGTCTTTTCCTGCATAAGTCACATACTCCTTTGAATTGTTCAGTACATTCTAGCGCTTCAAAGAGAATAAATCCTGAATTTTTTGTCTGGCCAGGAGCAAACCGCCATCATAGGAACGCACCTCGTTATAGTTATCAACCCTGATCCAGCGGTGTTTCTGATCCTCGGGGATTACGAAATCACTGTCATCGACAATAGCATTGTGTTCAAGCGGGACAAGACACCGCCTGAGGTCTTTGAAATCTCCTTCATCATCTCTATTCCACGTCACATATTCGTAGCGCTTCAGGAAATCAACGGGAATATATTGCTTGAGAGCAAGGTATTCAAAGGTTGCCCTGGTATCTTCTTCATTCACCAGGGTATACACAAACAGCCTGTCGAAATGATCCAGGCAGAAGTTTATGAACTCAAACAAGCCGGGGCGCGGATTTTTTTCATAGAAATTGTCGACCAGGGTTCCCTCGATATCCAGGGTTATCGCCCGGACCGGATCCATCTGAATTTTCTCAAGCTCACGCATGGCTTGCCGGGCGGAAGAAAATCGCAAATGGGGCTCCACAGCCAGGCATTTATCTAGAAATGGTTGTAATGCCTTCGGAATTTCCTTGATACACCTGATATCTTCGCTAGAAGCAGGCAGCCTGGCACTGAGCATCTGTGAGAGGATCACACCGACGGAAAAAATATCGCTCTGAACGCTGGGAAAAGATTTCCGGGTTAACTCAGGTGCCATATACCCTTTAGTCCCGGGAGGAGCACCTACCCGGAGCATATCCCTGGTTTGCACAATTTTCCAGGCAATACCGAAATCGATCAGTCGCAAAGACCCGTCATTGTCAAAGAGAATATTGTCCGGCTTCAAATCATTATGAACAACCCCCACCGAATGTATCGCCGTGAGGGTATCAAGAAGCTTGCGGGTAATCTCCAGGGCCATGGAAACGTCCAACACCCCATTGGAGACGATAAGATCCTCCAGAGATCCTTTACCCGCCAATTCCTGTTCGTGTACAATGCCGTGGCCGGGGATAGTGATTTTATCCGGTTTGATCACGCTGTGATGCTTAACGAGGTTGCTGAGTCTATCTTCGTTTACAAAATGCCAGTAATTCTCATCAAAGCGGCCTTCATCGCTTTCAAAGGTTTTCAACACCACGAGTTTTCCCGAATCTAGATTTTTTGCGATGTAAATATCCGAACAACCACCCCGCCAGATAATGCCCTTTATCTCATGGCGTGAGCCAAGCCTTTCATCGTCATGGAAGCGTATGTCCGGTGAACGGATCTCATGTAAAATCTTTTGCGAAACAGCCAGTTTTCCATACACAGGCCTGCCGACAACGGGATTGTTTCGGCTGGGACAGCCCGGCATTCCCTCTTCCACGTATTGCCCCATAATCCCATCAATCCTCCTTATTAGATAAAGCTGGCCGAAAGGATTTCTGGGATCTTTCACCCAGGTGAATAGAGGATTCAAGGTTAGGAAGCTGCCATCTTGCGGTTTGACCAGTATGGGCGTTCCAAGTTGAATCTGCTCAATAAATTCAGGTGAATGCTCGAAGGTGAGCTCATATTCTATACGCGGACCGAGCAGAATCCTGAATCCCTGTTGTTCGACAATGGCAAGGCGATACTTCGTCAGGAAACCAATCTCACCTAGTGCATTCAGGATGATTGTACGGTTTCTGTCATTCGAACCTCCCCGATAAACTCCGGCAATCTGCAATAACCGGGTCGGTATCTTGCCCTGTAATTCCTGCGGAAAAAGATCTCCGGCATAGCTGCGTTTCAGGTCATAAAACGATGGAGGATTTATCGGACTGCTGTCTCCGAAGGCCAGACAACTCAATTGTCGCAAAGCAGAGAGCAACCGCACGGCAACACTCGCACACCACAATGAGCGTTGAGATATCTCATTTTCACTCGCAGCAAAGCAGAGAGCTTCATAGGCCCGCGAGATTGGCCTGGGCATTCGGTAGCGGATCAGGAATTCGTGATCGATTGCTTTCATCGTTGGTATATCCCTGGTTGTTTTCCGGTCCATTGATTTATCATCATCCGGCATTTAACCACGCCTCATCATATTGGAATGGACAGAATCCATCTACCGGATTTCCGGCAATTTGACAATAGAATCACAGCCGAAATCGCGCTGCATCCGCTGTAAGCGCCCGTTTAAAGTAATAAACCCCACTATACGGTTCCCATGCCACGATGCCTGCACACCATTTATGCCTTTGCAGTTTGCCTGCCCTGGATATCCAGGCTAATCCTTATGAAGGATATTAATCAGCAGGCACACTCAGGCAGCTACATAATAAACGCATCCACGATCCGTTTAAGTCCCTCCTGCAGGACTTGGCGTGGACAGGCAATATTGATGCGCTGGAAACCCGCTCCCCCGGTTCCAAACATGGACCCCTGGTCGAGCCATACCCCGGCCTTCTTCAGGATACGCTCGTTGAGTTCATCATCGCTCATCCCGAGCGAGCGAAAATCCAGCCAGGCCAGGTAAGTACCTTCGAGGGGAAAGACCTGTATACCGGGCAGGCTTCGCGGCAAACAAGTTGCAAGAAAGTCATAATTTGCCTTCAAATATGCCAGTAGTGCTTCGAGCCACGGCTCGCCACTGGTGTAAGCGGCTTCGGTGGCAGCCAGACCGAAAACATTGGGCCAGCCGATCCACATGGAATTGAGTAAAGTGGTATAAATGTTGCGTAATCTATTATCCTCAATGATCAGGTTGGAACAGCTTAAGCCCGCCAGATTAAAGGTCTTGCTGGCAGCCGTACAGGTAATCACATGCCGGGCGGCCTCGTTGGAAACCAGGGCCGCCGGGGTATGGCCGTGGCCTGCCATAATCAGGTCGGCATGAATTTCGTCGGCAATGATCAGGATATCGTCATTGATACAGAGAGAGACAAGTCCCTGTAATTCCTCCCGGCTCCAGACCCTGCCGACCGGATTATGCGGACTGCACAAAATCAGCACTCTGGTGCGCTCATCGAAAAGATTCTTGAGGTGCTCACAGTCCATTTCATATCGATTACCTTTCAGTTTCAGAGGATTCTCAACAAGCTGTCTGCCATTATCCCTGATGATTTTACGAAATGGATGATACACCGGAGGCTGAATAATAATCTTGTCGCCGGGCCTGGTATAGGCCTGCACAGCCAGGCTGATCGCCGGGAGCACCCCCGGGGTTGGCACAATCCATTCTCGCCTGATATCCCACCCGTGGCGTTTTTGCATCCAGCCCTGACAAGCGGCATAATATGAATCCGGAACAGGGGTATACCCATAGATTCCATGCCCGGCTCTCTGCCTGAGAGCATTGATCACCTCGGGAGGAGCCGGGAAATCCATATCGGCAACCCACATCGGCAGCATACCTTCCTCACACAGATCCCACTTCAAAGACCCGCTGCCGCGCCTGGCTACAACCGTATCAAAATCATAGCTCATCGAACACTCCATCTTTTTTTGTGAACGAACTCTTTGCTTTGTTTAATTCATGATAGCGAAAACAAGATAGAAGATGATCATTGACCATTCCAACGGCCTGCATATAGGCATAACAGATCGTGGGTCCAACAAAGGAAAAACCGCGTTGCTTGAGATCTTTGCTGAGCCTGATCGACTCGGGAGAGAATGCTGGAACTTCTGTAAATGATTTCCTCTCATTCCGGATTGTAACTCCATCCACAAAACGCCACAGGTATTCGTTAAAACTGCCGAATGTATTCTGGATATCAATAAAAGCCCCGGCATTGCTTATGGCAGCCTGAATTTTGCGCATGTTTCTGATGATGCCCGGATTATGCATCAGTTGATCGACTTTCGCCTGATCGTAGCGGGAAACCATGTGCGGATCGAAATCATCAAATGCATGGTAAAAATTATCCCGCTTTTTCAGGATCGTCAACCAGCTCAAGCCCGCCTGCATGCACTGCATGATAAGCTGCTCGAATAACATTCTGTCATCATGCTGTGGGACGCCCCACTCCCGGTCATGATAAACCTGGAGTTGTGTATCGCTTTGCGCCCACTCACATCTTCGTTTCATGGGCAAGCATGCATATCATACAGTGATATTGTGCGCAATTTAATCATCCTTTGATGGGATGTTTCGGCGCAGGTCCTTGGTCTGCGATCTGACTCGCTTGGTCTCAACCCTGCGCTTTTTCGAGGCAGCGCTGGGCTGGGTTTTGATGCGTCTTTTCGGCGGTTCAGCGGCTTTGCGGATCAATTCGATAAGTCGAGCGAGCGCATCTTCCCGATTTCTGACCTGGCTCCGAAAGCGGCTGGCCTTGATCAATAATTCCCTCTCCTGATTTATCCGCTTGCCGGCTAATTTGATCAGCCGGTGGCGTACGTTATCGGGCAGAGACTGGGAATGGGCGACGTTAAATCGCAGCACAACCGCGGTGGAGACTTTGTTGACATTCTGCCCTCCGGGGGCCGGTGAACGAACAAAAGAAAGCTCTATTTCACCTTCATCAAGAATTATTCCGGGTGTAACCTGAATCATGTACGTATCCTCAGCACGTTACAGCTCAGAAAGATATCAGGAAATCAGATAAATCTTCAGCCCCTCAGGTGAACAAACCGGCAATCCTGGAAAAAGTAACCAGCCCGGAGAGAAGATCAACCTTATCCACCTTAAATCCGGCACGCATCCAGGCTCTGGCCTGCGGTCTGCGTTGATTGTCGCGCTGGTTCGCCCACCACTGGCGGTATCTCCCGGCAGACTTCGGAAGTTGCGCTCCGATCAGGACCTCTATCTGATCAAAGCTTAATGTCAGGGTTGTGACCTGCCTGGGTGTTTTGTTCATAAATTTTTGTAGTTTCTGATATTTTTCCCGCATGATCCCCCCGAATTACACTGTATCAATTTTTACATACCAGCAAATTTTGCCCGGCTTGAAAAGTACAAATTATAAAAATCCCGTGCCCGATTACTATTCCCTGTTGAAAATACCTAATTTATAAAAAACAGCCCCTACATACTCCGTCCCTTGCGGGTGAAAATCAGAGATTTTTTAGAACTGCACCACGCGTATACCCCATATGGAATAATAATGGGTAATCAGTCGATTGTTGTCAATGAAACAATCCGGATAAACGAACTCATAATTGCAAGTATGTATATGGAGTCGATGAACATGCAAAAAAGAGACACAACAAACGCTACAGGGAAAAACGCAGGGTCTTATAAAGACCCTGCGTTTCAACTTCATGTTTAATCAACAGACTAATCTTAAAGAGATGCTGTCGAAATAAAGCAGGTAGCCTCGGTGATACGGCCCTCGGGACCGGCATACGACGCTGGAATATCGGGAATTCCGTTTGATCCGGCGTCGTCAAACTGTTCGAGATAATCCACGAAACCGACCCACTGCTGCAGTTCCTGTATCCCGG
>JAFGIF010000100.1 GCA_016929755.1 Deltaproteobacteria bacterium
AAATATTCCTGCTTGACACCTTGATACTATTTTTGTCTTTGATGAATGTATGAAAACACGTTTGGTTGTCTGTTTTGCATTATCTGTATTTCTACATGCCCTTATTTTGATTATGCCCTGGCAGGTAATGGCCAGAGGAGGTGCTGCTGAGCAACAAGAGGACCCTTTCCCGGTCAATCTGGTGAAACAGATCGAAGAACTCAAAACGTCTATCCAGGAAGCCGAAGAAGGCCTTTCTTTCGAAGTGGAGGGGAAAGTCAGCGTTGATTATCTTGAACGGCTTAAGGCCAGGATATTTTATGTCTGGGAATATCCTAAATCAGCTATTGAACAAGGTTTTGAAGGAACGGTGCGCATATGTTTCGTGCTGGATGCCTCCGGGTGGATAATTGATAACACACTGGTCTCGAGTTCCGGGTTTGCCGAACTGGATCAGGCAGCCCTGATAGCGGTCGAGAATGCCGGGCCATTCGGCCCCTTTAGCGAGGATATCAACCAGGAGACATTGAAGATTACCGGAAATTTCTGCTATGTCATCGATTGAGAATTACTATTCTTGCTTATTTAGCGTTGCCTCGTTTTTCATGAACGGATTGAGGTTGTTTCGTTAGCCTTTTGAAGAGCTTGTCGGTATTAGTAACGATCTTATGATCAATTTGGGTCAGCCCGGGATCATCGGAGACAATTGTCTTGATTTACAAAGAAATTAAATCTCCAAAACGGATTAAGAACCATACGGTCGGGTTTAATGGTTAGGTCTTGCATATATATGTACTAGGAGCTAAAAAGATTTGTATGCGATTTTTATTGACCAATGACGACGGTATGTACGCCCAGGGGTTGGCAGCCATAAAACAGGAGCTTGAAAGGATCGGCGAGGTGATAGTTATCGCTCCGGTTACCGAGCAGTCAGCTGTTGGGCATACGATCACCATTTCCGATCCATTGAAGGTTATCCCGATCCACCGTTCAGGCGAGTTTTACGGATACGGTATAACAGGTTCTCCGGCGGACTGTGTCAAACTGGGAATATCTTGTATCATGGATCAGCCGCCGGATGTGGTAGTCTCAGGCATAAACAGGGGAGAAAATGTAGGTATCAACGTGCTTTATTCCGGAACAGTTTCGGCTGCAACCGAAGCCCTTATTCTGGGATACAACGGTATTGCTCTTTCAGTAGATAATTATCTCAATCCTGATTATCATGCAGCCGGTATCTTTGGTGCACGACTGGCGGCAGAATTGGGAAAACGATCGAACCAGCTTCCCTTTGCGCTCAATGTCAACTGCCCATCACTTCCCCTGAGCCAGATACAGGGCGTACGGATTACCCGTCAGGGGAATTCGCGCATCGTTGATAATTTCGTGAAACGGATCGACCCGAGGGGCACCACCTATTACTGGCAGGCAGGATTAACCCGGATCATGGATGAATCCGATGATACGGATGCAGTGTGCCTGAAGCACAAGATGATCTCGATAACTCCCATTCACTACCGCCTGGGATGCACAGGAGATATTAACGGTCTGGGTGAAATCAACTTTGAGGGTATGCTTGGTGATACTTGATCAACTTGAAATACGTATAGGATATACCTTCAGGAACAAAGAGCTTCTGCGGCAGGCCCTAACCCATACAACCTATGTTAACGAGCACCAGGGAGAAGATTTCAAAGATAATCAGAGACTGGAATTTTTAGGAGATTCCGTTTTGAATGCTGCCGTTACCAGGAGCTTGTACAGAGCATTTCCTGATGAGCGCGAAGGATCTCTCACCAAGATGCGGGCCGAGCTTATCAGCGAACCATCGCTGGCGAGAGTCGCCCGCCGAATCGATCTCGGGAAATACCTGTATCTCGGTCGGGGAGAGGAGCTTGACGATGGCCGGGATAAAAGTTCTATCCTGGCTGATGCCTATGAGTCTTTGATAGGGGCTATTTTTCTAGACAGTTCGTTCGATGAGGTTTTTACAGTAATAGATAATCAAATTAATGAAACACTCGGATCGCTGGATCAGATAACATATACCGACTATAAGAGTGCCCTGTTGGAATACTGCCAATCCAAGCTTAAATGTACCCCTCAAATCGTAATTGTCGAGGAGAACGGACCGGAGCACGACAAGACATTTGTGGCGGATGTTGTCCTGAATGATACCGTGATTGGCTCCGGGCAGGGAAAGAATAAAAAGCAGGCAGCACAGATGGCCTGCCGGGAGTCATTGAGATCGCTCGGTTATCCCCTATCGTAGTCCCCATATTTGTTTCCAATCTGGGTTGTCCGCACAGATGTGTATTTTGCGACCAGAGACAATTTTCCGAGCCAGTGCCTCCCGAGCGGGTAGAGCATTGTGTGGATGCCTTTATGGCAGCCTGTTCTCATACGGAGAAAAGGCAACGTCTGATAGCGTTTTATGGTGGATCATTTACCGGAATTGAAACCAAGCTCTTCGATCGATACCTGAAAACCGCATCTAACCTGGTAGATCGGGGAGTCGTGCATGGGGCCAAGGCTTCAACCCGACCGGATATGGTCAGCCCCGAAATTGTAAAGAAACTGAAAGATGCCGGGTTTGTGGAACTGGAACTCGGTGCCCAGTCAATGGATGATGAAGTGCTTTCTATGAGCGGCCGGGGGCATACATTTCAGGATACCATCGAGGCCTCGACACATATTAAAAAATCAGAGTTGAAACTCGGTCTGCAGATTATGCCCGGACTTCCCGGAGAAGACCGTAAAAGTTTTGCCTCTACAGTAGATATGATTGCCTCATTACAGCCTGATACGGGGCGCATATATCCTACGGTGATACTAGCCGGAACCCTGCTTGAAAGAATTTATGACAGAGGTGGATATATACCGCTGACACTTGAAGAAGCGCTTCGCAGGGCACTGTTTGCCTATATAAAACTTGTTGAGAAAGGATGCACCATATTGCGGATGGGATTGCCGCAATCTGATAATTTAAAGGTTATTGCCGGACCGTATCATCCATCATTTGGTTATCTGGTACATTGCCTGGCCTTCAGGTGCATGATCGAGTACCTGCAAAAGAAGCAGAGTGAAAAATTATGCGTGCGGGTACATCCGAGTGATGTTACGGAACTCATAGGTTATAGGCGGTGCAATCAAATCGAACTTGGCTTTTCCTATATAGCCGATGGTAGTTTGCCCAGGGGTTGCTTGGCCACAGAAACAGGGGCAAAATCTACTTGTCTATATTTGCGTGATATTATAGGTAGTGTTCTATGAAACCGGAAGAATTCAGCCCTGATTCAATGCCGATGCTACCCGAAGTTGCCAGCTATGTTCTTAAGATTGCCCTGGAAGAGGATGTCTCGGTAGCCAAGCTTGCAGGTCTGATTGAAAAAGATCAGACACTGACAGCAAGGATTCTGAGCGTTGCCAACTCAAGTTATTACAAACGTTCCCGAACTATATATACCGTGCGTGATGCAGCAGTTGTATTGGGTTTGGATGCCACAAAGACACTGGCCCTGGGATTATGTGTTTTAGATATATTTCCCCAGTCCAGTGATTCGATTTTCGACTATACGGGTTTCTGGAGACATTGTCTTGGATGTGCTGTTTATGCCAGAAGTATGATGTCTGTAACAAATGAATCCCTGGCATCCAAGGCATTCAGCGCGGCCCTGCTGCATGATATCGGCAAGATGGTGATAAATCAGGCCCAGCCGAAGCAATACGCGAAAATACTGGATCTGGCCAAGGGCGGAACAAAACCTCTTATAGAATTTGAACAGGAAAATCTCGGCATCACGCATGCCGAGGTAGGCCGACGAATACTTGATTATTGGGAATTGCCGAAAATATACACGGAGAGTGCCTGGTGTCATCATGCTCCGGTCAAGGTTATTGACGATGACCAGTACCTGATCACAGGCATTGTTCATATTGCCAATATCCTTTCGCACATGACGTTGATCGGCTCATCGGGCAACTATTTTCCGCACAAGATTACCAATCCATTGCTCAGACGTTTCTCTCTCTCATCAAATATGCTGGACGAATTGATGGTGAGTGTGCCCAAGGAGATAGATTTAATCTGTAATGAGATAGGAATCGGCAAGCATCAGCAGGGTTTGTTCACCCTCATCAACAGAGCCAGCACGCGGCTTTCAGAGGTTTCCATGGCGCTTCACCAGAAAACTGTTGCAGCAGATCTTGCCAAACGGCGCTCCGATATCCTCATAAGGCTCATGAGTGAGATGAACAGCTCCCTCAAGATATCTGATGCTCTTGAGAAGTCAGCCACAGTGCTTTTTGATGAGGGACTTATAAAAAAATTCATCGGCGGTGTCAAAATTAAGAAACAAAACCTTGTCTATGAAGCAAAACTCTCAGAGTCTTCCAGATTTATAAAGGTGGGTGACGAAGAAATTAGAAGCATGATTCTGTCAGGCGATTGCCCGGTGGGAATGAGCCTGTCTTCAGGGGTTTTTGTTTATGTTGATCCAACTGACAATGAATTTGTTGCGGATGAAGATTTTATCCAAACGCTTATCGATGCAATTTCTTCAGCTTTAAGAAAAATTTATTCTGAAAGTGCCCGTTCTGAAGAAAAAACCCTTTTACGACAGGCGCTTGAACATGCCTCTGAAGAAAAAATAAAGTCCGAAAACCTTCTGGATCTGACCAGAGAACTGGTTGATGCTTCAACAGTCGCGCTATGTCTGCTTGATGAAAAAGGAAAGATAGCGATTGAAAACAAAATGTCTCACGATATTCGCTCCAGACTGAATATGACCCGAGACAATATTCTCGCTTCTCTGGAGGATGGGCAGGGAGAATATCGCCGCAGATTGAAAGCAGCTATTCTTTCCCGTATAGAAGATGATATTCTGTGGAGAGATAATGAAGCCATTTTTCATATCAAGGTTCATCCGGTCAACTTCAACAACTGGTTGCTGATTATTATATGGGACATCACCAGAGAACATGAGAATCAGCGCCGAATGCTGGCGTATGCAAAGATGAGTGCGGTTGGCAATCTGGCAGCTTCTATGGCTCATAATATGAAAAGTCCACTCGGTGCTCTGCAGGGCTTTACCAGCATCATAAAAGGTGATCTGGAATCAGGGCTAATACGGGTTTTGCGTGGAGATAAGCAGGACGAGGATTTCCAGGATATCATTATTAATATGGGAACTGCAGTTGAAAACGTACTTTCTAT
>JAFGIF010000010.1 GCA_016929755.1 Deltaproteobacteria bacterium
AGATAGCCTTCCAGGCTGGGAGCCGCAATGTCGAAAAAACGGGCAGTGTCTCTTGAGGTGGCAACATGTAAGAATGTTTCTTTTGAAATTAAGCCGGTTGCAGCTACTATATCAGCTATATCAAACATGTCGGAACCCTCGGGGACGGTAATTTTGTATCGCAAGGTTTTGCCTTGAAAGAGGATCTCCATAATGTCCAGGGGATAATGTACGCCTTCAAAGACATAGGTTCCGGCCTGAAGATGAGAAAATTTTCCGGTCACAACAGCAACGGCCATGAATATGGCGGAATCTGAAATAATACCATGTGATTTCAGTTTTTTTGAAATTTCCCAGGCGCTTGATCCGGGCTCGATCTCCATTTTAACGGCTTCGAGAGGTGAAGCCGGATGCCTGACAAAACTGTAAATGTGGGTGATGAGTAAAACAGATAAACACACTGCAATGATGTAAGTAATGGACAGACGAGATTTCATGAAAGGCGGGTATCAATATATTCTTTCAAGATTATGCTGGCCGCTATTTTGTCTACCAGTTTCTTGCGTTTTCTTCCATTAACATCTATATCAAGCAGAAGGTCATGTGCCTCTGAGGTGCTGAGCCTTTCGTCCCAGAATTCCACAGGCAGTTCCAGGAGCTTATTGAGTTGCTCTGTCCATTGCATTACGTTGCGGGCACTCTCTCCCAACGAGCCGTCCATGTTATAGGGCAGGCCGACCACGATATGAGTGATGCTGTAGGCTTGTGCAACTTCCTTTATTCTTTGCATATGTGAGTTGTCGGATGTCACTTGTATTGTCTCAAGGGGAAGGGCCATTGTGCATTTGGGATCGCTGATGGCGATACCGATACGTTTGGTGCCATAATCGATCCCCATTATCCTCATGTTTTTTTTGCCTTGACAAGTTTTTTCATCGCATCGAATGCATCCTGATCTCCAATGCAGACGAGCACATCGTTTTCACAAAGGGTCTGATTTGCCGGAGGATTGAAGATCATTCTACCGCTCGCGTTTTTAATGGCTACCACGATCATCCCGATATCCTCCCTGATAGGTGAATTTTTTAGCGTAGCATCAATCAGGCAGGAACCATTTCTTATTTTGAATCCCTCCATCTGGATGTAATAGCCCTCTTTTTTTTCACCACTTGCCAATTCAACAAAGTCCACCACCGTAGGCTTCAAAATTATATTGGCCATATGCCGCCCGCCAATCAGATAAGGCGAGATGACCTTGTCTGCTCCTGCCCGTTTCAGATTTTTAAATGAATCCTCGGTGGTTGCCCGGGCAAGTACAAAGAGGTTGGGATTCAATTCCTTGGCAATCAGGGTGATATAGACATTAGTGACATCCGAAGATGCAGTGGCAATCAAGCCCTTGGCTCGGGTTATACCGGCTTTTATGAGGGTATCTTCTTTTGTGGCATCCCCGAAGATGAAGGGGCTGTTATCCTCATCGACCGGTCCGATAGCTTCCCTATTATTGTCTATAACCACAAAGGGCTTGCCTGCCGATTTCAGTTCTTTCCACAGAAGTGAACCTATGCGACCAATACCGCATACGATATAGTGTTCGCTCATTCTGGTTATGGTTTTATCCAATTTTCTCCTCCCTAAAATACTTCGAATCTCGCCCTCTACAATAAATTTTGCGATATTTGCAAACCCGTAGGCTGTCGTTCCCACACCCATGAAAATGATGAACATGTCGAAAATTTTTCCGGCTTTTGAGAGAGGAGAAATTTCGCGATACCCAATGGTTGTGATCGTAATCAGCGTCATGAAGAATGCATCGAGCAGGTCCCATCCTTCGATGAGGTGAAAGCCTACGGTACCGATTATAAAGATTGATGTTAAGAGGACTACGGTTAGGGCGAGCCTTTCAGTAATTGTTGTTTCAGTTACTGCCAATTGAATTCCTTCACTTCAACTTGGAAAGAGCTCCCTTCATGTGCCGAATTCCCAAAGAAAACAATTACAAATGGGATCTCCTGAGAGGTTGCCAAGGTGCCCATGGTTTGCGGTTCGGCGCTCAACAGAGAGTAGATTGTTTCCTTGCTCTGTCGAACCAGCTCATTTGAATCAGGTACGATGCCGGCATAGGCATTCCTGGTTTCTAATATTTTCTGATCTTGATTATATAACCTGGCTTGGACTAAAACGGAGCGGATAGCTTTTTGTGAATTTTTATTGATCATCCCCTTTATCAGCAGTACAGATCCTTCCATTGGATTATTCATTAGTTCGTAAGTTACACTATCGTTGGGGATATGAAAAAAAGGTTGGTTCTGGACGACATATTCTTGCGAAGATTCAGATGTTTCCTTTGGGGGAAAAAATATATTTCGTGTAAACCATAGGCCGATCCCTGCGATAATCAGAATAAGGAGCATGCTGAAGAGCAGTTTCTTCGATCCTTTAGATTCAGCAGAAGCTTTAGGTGAAAGTGCATCTTCTTCAATTTCCGGCTCTTGCGCAGAGCCCAGGATTGAATCGATTTCCTTAATCACGGATTCCGGTTGTGCTTCGGATTCCTGCTGGATTTCAGGAACTGTTCGGGTATCAGGGACTTGTGTGCCGGAAGAGGTTTTTTCCCCAAGCTCGTCAGCGTGGTACAATTCATTCTCGCCGGTCAACAAGCTTTCAAACTCCTGCTCGATTGAAGGTGTTTTGCGGTTTTGATAGTCAAAGACATGTGAACATATGCTGCAGCGCATCTTCGGATTTTCATTGTTTATAAAATTTTCATCCAGCTTGAATTTGCTTTTACAGTTCGGACACTCGATTATTGTCAAGAGTATTCCTCCCCATCATTGGAATTTATTTCAAGTACACAGATATCAGGTAAAGCCCGGTATTGTTCTGCATAATCCAAACCGTATCCTACCACAAAACCATCTTCAATGCGGAATCCATAAAAATCGGGCTGGATGGCGGCAGACCTGCGGCATGTTTTATTCACCATGGTGCAGATTCTTACCGATGCAGGCCCCTTTTGTTCCAGATAGCGTTTATAGGCGCTCAGGCTTTCTCCGGTATCGAGAATATCGTCAACCAGGAGAACGTGTCTGCCTGTGATATCTAGTTTAATATTATTGAGTATTTTAACTTCTCCCTGCGGGCAGTCAGCGTTGCCATAGCTGGAGAGCGTTGCGAAGTCTATTTGTAACGGCATGTCGATAGCGCGAACCAAGTCAGA
>JAFGIF010000101.1 GCA_016929755.1 Deltaproteobacteria bacterium
ATAGAAAACGCTGTCAAGTATGCCGTAGGATTTAACGCGGATCGGGATGATTCGATTTCCGTATCATGTATGCCGTTTGCCCAGGCAGAAACCAATAATCTGATGGCTCTTTCAGAAACAGTCAACAAGCGTGAATTCATCACTTCTCTGGTAAAACCGGGCATATTCCTGACGGTCATGCTCTTGCTCCTGTTCTTTGTCATCAGGCCCGTGTTGCGTTGGCTGAAAGGTTCCTTCAAGGTGCTAGGTGAAATCCCGAATCTGCAAAAGGCTCTTGGTACTTCTGAAGCCCGAGACAGGGAAGCCCTTGAAGCACCTGATATTGAAAAGGCCTTAGCCCAAAATGAAGGATTGAAACAGACTATGCAGGGACAAAGAAGGCTGATCGAAACACTTACGGACAATGATCCCGAAAGTGCAAATGCAGTGATCAGAGACTGGCTACAGGAGAGAGTATAATGGCGCAGGCGAGAAAACTTGATGGTCCTCAGAAGGCTGCAATACTATTGATGGCCATGGGGGGCGATTTCATCAGAGACATATTCAAGGGTTTAAGCGACTATGAAATTGAACTGCTCGGCAAGCGCATGGCAAGCCTGGAAGATAATACTATTCCGGTGAATACCGTACACTCAATCATGGAGGAGTTTCACAAGAAAACTTCCGAGGTCAGCGGTATTACCGGCAAGGGGCTGGATTACCTTGAAAAATCTCTGGTTGATGCTCTGGGAGAATCCAAGGCAAGGCCCCTTTTGACTTCAATTTCACAGTCCACCGACAAAACAGCCTTTTCCATGCTGAAACGGGTCGACACGGATCTTCTGGTTGATTACCTCAAGGGTGAACATCCCCAGACTATTTCGCTTGTACTGGCCCATCTCGACTATACCAAAGTGGCCCAGATTCTGAGAAAACTGCCTGAAAAGCTGCAGCCTGAAATCGTTTACAGAATTGCAAATCTGGGTATTGTGCCATCCATTGTAATCGACGATGTGGATGAGATACTGAAAAAAGAGATCGAGTCCATGGGGACCATGGAAAGTGAAAAGCTCGGCGGAATCGAGACTGTAGCTGAAGTGATGAATCGACTGGACAGTACCGCAGAGAACAACATCTTTGCCTTTCTCGATGAGATGGATGCCGACTTGAGCGAAAGGATCAGACAGAAGATGTTCGTCTTTGAAGACATCATCAAAATCGACAACCGCGGCATACAGAACATTCTTAAAGAAATTACCAACGAAGATCTTGTACTGGCCTTGAAGACTGCCAGCGAGCCTTTGAAAGAAAAGATTCTTTCCAATATGTCTTCCAGGGCCTCTGAAATGCTGCTTGAAGATATGGAGTCCTTGGGCCCTGTTAAGCTCTCGGATGTGGAAAATGCACAGCAAAGTATCATCAGAGTGCTCAGAAAACTTGAAACCGCCGGGAAAATAGTCGTCGGCGGAAAGGGCAGAGAAGATGTCCTCGTCTAGAATCCTGCGCAAAGACGCTCCCGGTGAGTTTTCCGTAACCCCCTACTCAATGCAGGAAGTATATTCCCGCGATCAACAACTTGCTGAAACAGAGAGGGCCCAAAAACAGGCCCAAATCATTTTGAACCAGGCCAGAAGCCAGCGAGAAGCCATTGAGATGGAAGCCTATAATCAAGGCCTGCAGCAGGGGCGTACCCAGGGGCAGAAAATTGCCATAAAAAAAATCGAACCCTTATTCGACTCACTGCATGAGGCCCTTGAAGAACTAAGCCATGTGAGGCAGCAGCTCACCGCAATCCACAGCAAGCATCTATTGGAAATCATCATTCTGATTGCCCAACGTGTAATTCACAGGGAAATTCATCTCGCCCCGGATATCATTCTTGACACCATCAAGGCTGCCGGCAACAAGCTGATGGAAACCGACGAGATACGTTTGAGACTGCATCCCTCTGACTATGAATACATCCGGGAAGCCGAGTCTATTCTTACAAAACAGTTAAGTGGCAAAAAAAACATCCAG
Organism: Deltaproteobacteria bacterium; assembly: GCA_016929755.1. Lineage (GTDB taxonomy): Bacteria > Desulfobacterota > Desulfomonilia > UBA1062 > UBA1062 > JAFGIF01. Next base: position 1,999 of record JAFGIF010000101.1, read on the forward strand.
ATCATCGAAGACTCCTCGATTGAACGAGGAGGAGCACTGGTCGAGACAGAATTCGGGGATATCGATGCAACTATCAGATCCCAAATCGAATATATAAGTGAAGCTCTCTTAGAACATGATTAACTTAGCCGAAGCCCTACCCATTTTGAAAGATATTGATCCTATCCAGGTCCGTGGCAAGGTGACCAATATTGTAGGCCTGGTGGTTGAAGGGCACGGACCGGGCAGCGCCATGGGTGGATTATGTGAGATCTACTCGCAGGATGGGAGATCTTCGGTCATGGCCGAAGTAGTCGGCTTCAAGGACAGCCGGGTATTACTCATGCCCCTGGGAGGGCTGAACGGTATCGGCCCTGGCTCTACGATTGCAGCCAGGAAGACCAGCCCCAGCGTAAAGGTTGGTCCCGCACTTCTGGGCAGAGTTATTGATGGCTTGGGCAATCCAATGGATGACAAGGGCTTTATCGTGCTCGATAAAGAGATGCCGCTGTATGGCCATCATACAAACCCGTTAAAGAAAAAACGCATCGACCAACCGCTCGACATCGGCATTAATGCCATCAATTCCATTCTGACGATAGGCAAGGGTCAGCGAATGGCGATCATGTCCGGTTCGGGTGTCGGAAAAAGTGTGCTCCTGGGTATGATGGCGCGCCATACCAAAGCGGATGTAAACGTAATTGCCCTGATAGGCGAGCGCGGCAGGGAAGTAAAAGAGTTTATAGAAAAAGATCTTGGACAAGACGGTTTAAAAAAATCCATAGTTGTTGCTGCAACATCTGATCAGCCTGCCCTGGTTCGTATTCGCGGCACCTATCTGGCCACCACAATCGCGGAATATTTCAGGGATCAGGGCCTGGATGTTCTGCTCATGATGGATTCAATTACGCGATTTGCCATGTCAATGAGAGAAATCGGCCTTGCAATTGGCGAACCGCCAACTACAAAAGGCTATACCCCGTCATGTTTTGCAAAAATGCCCAAACTCCTGGAGCGGGCCGGGAACACCGCATCTTCGGGAAGCATAACCGGGCTGTATAACGTGCTTGTGGAGGGAGATGATTTCACCGAACCGGTGGCAGATACCGTACGATCGATTGTCGATGGACATATCGTGCTCGCCAGAGATCTCGCTGCGCGCAACCATTACCCGGCCATAGATATTCTGCGCAGTGTCAGCAGGGTGATGAATGATATCGTTAAACCGGAGCACCTGAAATCTGCCAGAAAGATCCAGGAACTAATGGCGATTTACGAGGATGCGCGCGATTTGATCAATATCGGCGCCTATGTCAGCGGAAATAACCCCCAGATCGATACTGCGATCAAATATATAGATGCCATCAATGCATTCTTGAAACAGGATATCGATCAAAAATGCACTATTGAAGAAAGCATTCTGGGGATGAAAGAGATTCTGGCTGATCTCGAATGGTAAGGGAGAACTGCGGTGGCGTTTCGATTTGAAACCTTGCTTAGAGTCAAGCGCATTAAAGAGAACCTCGCCCTGCAGGCCTTTGCCAAGGTTCAAAGATACCACCTTCTGCTGCTCGAACATCTATCTCATAATCAGGAATCCTCAAATAAGCTCACATCACACATATTGCAACAAATGATTCACGGCATGAAATCTTCGGACCTTTGGGTATGCCAGAATTATCTCTCCTTCCTGGATCACAGAAAAAGAGAAATCAGTCAACAACTGGCATCGAGCTTTGTTGAGCTGAACCGAGAACGTGAAAAACTGCTTCAGGCCGAAAAAGAACTCAAGGCGATCGGGAGATTGAAAGAAATCGAGCTCGAAAGACAGGCCAACAGCGAAAAAATACAGGAAATGCGTTTCATCGATGAAATAGCAATAACCAAACACGGGAGTAATCCATGAAACTGAAAAGAATTCTGCTGATCGCAATACTGGTAAACCTGGGCATAATGATAACCTGTTTACAGATCAACCCCGGCATTGTCGCGGCTGATGATGGAGTAGAAACAACGCAGAATGAGGTTATCGAAAACCCGCTTGATCGCTGGGAACTAATCACCGAGAAAGAACAGGAACTCAGGATGCGCGAAATGGAACTCAATGAACTGGAAAAACAACTTCAGATTAAAATAGCGGAACTGAAAAACCTCGAACAGTCCATTAAGATTGAAGTGGAAAACTACAGAACCTTGAGTGACGAACGCATCAGGCACCTCGTAAAGATATACTCATCGATGAACCCCAAGGCCGCCGCCAGTTTGATGGATAACATGGATCTCGATGTAGCAGTATCGGTATTTCTCCACATGAAGGGTGAAATTGCCGGTGGAATCATTTCATACATGGATACCCAGAAAGCCGCAACAATTACAAAGAATCTGGCCACTTACAGAAATAATCAACCATCTACTCCTTCTGCAACCACAATGTAACCAGCCACCCTGTTCTACCCGTGCCGAGTGAATTTAATGATAAACCAAGGGATTGGATCGCCACAAATATGATTCTCTAAAACCATCTCATTACTACTCCAGCAGTAAAAACAAATTA
>JAFGIF010000011.1 GCA_016929755.1 Deltaproteobacteria bacterium
CCAGGGGGAAGTGGGCGAAATCGTGATCAAAGGTGATCATGTTATGAAGGGCTATTTCAACAAGCCCCAAGAGACAGCCCTGACTCTGGCAGGTGGCTGGCTGCACACCGGCGATATGGCCTACAAGGACGAGGAAGGGTATCTCTTCATCGTTGACCGCAAGAAAGAGATGATCATTCGCGGCGGGGAGAACATCTATCCGACCGAACTTGAAGAAGTCATCGTTTCCCATCCCCAGGTGGCTGAGGTGGCAGTCATCGGCGCTCCTGACAAAATATACGGTGAAGAGGTAATGGCCTGTATCGTTCTGAAACCCAGTGAGACCTTAACTCAGGATGATTTCAGGCAGTGGTGCAAGCAGAACATGGCCTCGTTCAAGGTTCCCAAGTATGTCGAGATACGCACTACCCTGCCGCGAAATGTAATTGGAAAACTTCTCAAGAAGTCCCTTAAAGAAGAACTGAAAAAAGAGGGCAAACTCGGATAGAGAATTGCCGAAAAAACATCCATGGCTTCCCATAATCCTGCAAGCGGCAAGGAACATGCCGCTTGCAGGACAAACATTCTTAAAAGAAAGTCTGTCACACTCCTCAATACCGTCCGTTCGGATTGAACCTGATAAATATTGCACGGACCTGGCAGCCGATTGAATCACACCAGGCTTTCTGCCATACTCCGCATAATCCGGTATTATACTGCTTGATTAGAACATATGCATAAAATCCGCAAAATCATCCACATTGACATGGACGCGTTTTACGCAGCAATTGAACAGCGTGACCGGCCCGATTTGAAAGGCAAACCTGTCATCGTTGGTGGAAATCCGGACAATCGCGGCGTGGTGGCTGCCTGTTCATACGAGGCCAGGAAATATGGGATTCATTCCGCCATGTCGTCCAGGATGGCCTATAAACTCTGCCCCCGGGCAACTTTCCTGCCCCCGAGATTTGATACCTACCGCTCGGTTTCGGCTCAGATCATGAATATTTTTCGGGAATACAGCGACCTGGTTGAACCATTGTCGCTGGATGAGGCCTTCATTGATGTAACACATAACAAGAAAAACATCGCTTCCGCCACCCTGATCGCCCAGGAGATCCGTAAAAATATCCATGCGAAAACCGGCCTCACCGCATCTGCCGGCGTATCATACAACAAATTTCTGGCCAAGGTTGCCTCGGATTTCGACAAACCAGACGGCATCACCGTGGTTACCCCTGATGCGGCCCAAGATTTTATTAACAAGTTGCCTATCCGTAAATTCTTCGGGGTGGGAAAGGTCACCGAGCAGAAAATGCTGTCCATGGGTATTCAAACCGGCGCAGATCTGAAAAGGTTGGCCCGCTTGGAACTGGAACACCTCTTTGGTAAGTCAGGTGAATATTTTTATGAAATATCCCGTGGCATCGACTCCAGACCGGTCACCCCCTACAGAGTTCGCAAATCAATAGGCCAGGAAATCACCCTGGACAAAGACATTGACGACGTCACCGGCATGCTTTCTATTCTACAGGATATCGCCCGCGAGCTTGAAGAGGACATGCAGCAGAAAAAATTATCGGGCAGAACAGTCACATTGAAACTGAAATATCATGACTTCAAAAGCATCACCCGCAGTATAACGCTCGAAGACCGCACAAACAGTGCCGGCATTATCATGGAACATATCCGCAAATTACTCGAAAAAACAGACGCCGGCGCAAAAAAGGTTAGACTTTTGGGGATCACTCTATCCAATCTCAGCGAAGGGCCGCACAAGACTCGAAAAAAACAACCATCGGCGGCAAAACAGCTTCGCCTGCCCATTTTTTAATCAACCTGGATCAGCTCTCATCTGCCGGCCAGGTAATTAATTTTAATAACTTGACAGCCCGATTGCTGAGAGTGTAGGCCTGTCACGTAAAAAATTTGACGATAAAACAATGGAGATGGAATGGATCAGGCAAAGCAACTGGGAGAAAAAAACATCCTGGGCCTCCTGCTGAAATTTTCTGGTCCGGCCATTGTCGGCATGCTGTCGCAGGCCCTATATAATGTTGTGGACCGGGTTTTCATCGGCAGAGCTGTTGGAACGCTGGGCATTGCCGGAATAACGGTGACCTTCCCTTTTATGCTGGCCATGATGGGATTCAGCATGCTGATCGGCGTTGGGGCCACCGCATTGATTTCGCTCAGGCTCGGTGCCCAAAAAAAGGAAGAAGCAGAGCTGGTCGTGGGGAATGCCGTGGTACTGATGATTTCGATTGCCCTGACAATCACGATACTCGGCCTTGTGTTTCTGAATCCTTTGCTGCGACTGTCCGGTGCAAGCCCGATAGTCCTGCCCTATTCAAGGGATTACATGCAGATCATCCTCATGGGAACGATTTTTTCGACAATCAGCCATGGGATGAACAACTTTATCCGAGGCGAAGGAAATCCCAAAATCGCCATGTTTACCATGTTGATCGGTTCACTTTTAAACTTAGGTCTAGATCCGATATTTATCTTCGTTATTGGGATGGGAATCAAGGGTGCTGCCATTGCCACAATTCTCTCCCAGATGGTATCGTCCGTCTGGGTGGTTATGTATTTTCTTGGAGGCAAAAGTCTGGTCAAGATCCACTCCCGCAACTTCAGGCTCAACCTGCCCATAGTACGAAATATAGTTGCCATAGGCATGGCGCCTTTTGCCATGCAGATAGCCGGCAGTTTGCTCAACGGAATCCTCAACAATCAACTGCGCATTCACGGCGGCGATCTGGCTGTTTCGGTATTCGGAATCATTTTTGCTTTGCTGATCATGATTGTCATGCCCATTTTCGGAATCTGTCAGGGTGCGCAGCCGATTATCGGATATAATTATGGAGCACGCTCGTATGAACGCGTGAGGAAGACACTGCTGCTGGCGATTGCGGCAGCCTCCGGCCTGACCCTGCTCGGGTTCCTACTGGCCATGTTCTTCCCGGCACAGATTATCCAATTATTCAACAAGGATGACCCGGCCCTGACTGAGCTTGGAACACATGCAATGCGCATCTTTTTAATGATGATGCCGATTGTCGGTTTCCAGATTGTAAGTTCACACTATTTCCAGGCGGTGGGAAAAGCACGTTTGTCAATGCTGCTGGGGCTGTCGCGTCAGGTAATCATTCTGATCCCGGCGCTTTTGATCCTGCCTCTAATTTTTGGGCTCAATGGTGTCTGGTTTGCCGGACCGAGTGCCGATCTTGGATCATCACTGTTGACCGGCGCATTTATCATCCGTGAAATTCGAAGATTGAAGCAGATGCAGGTCAGGAATCCTTGAGAATTATCCCGATTGGACAGTGATCCGATCCCATCACATCCTTCAGGATAAAGGCATCCTCAAGGCGAGTACGCAGGGGTTTTGAAACGCAGAAATAATCAATACGCCACCCGATATTCCTGGAACGGGCTTTAAATCGATATGTCCACCAGGTATAATTTTTTGGCTCCTTGTTAAACTCTCGGAAGGAATCAATAAAGCCGTTTTCGATATAGCCATCAAAACCTGTGCGTTCTTCGATGGTAAAACCGGGATTGCGCTCGTTTGCCTTGGGATTGGCCAGGTCGATTTCCTTGTGGGCCACGTTCAGATCACCACAAAAGATGACCGGTTTTTTGCGCTCGAGCCCTTTAATAAATTCCAGGAAATCCGCATCCCACTGCATGCGATAATCCAGCCGAACGAGTTCATGCTGGGCGTTAGGGGTATAGACGTTTACCAGATAGAATGTTTCCATGTCGAGAGTTATCACACGGCCTTCTTTATCATGTTCGGCGATTCCCATATCAAAGGAAACTGACTTTGGCTCGATTTTGCTGAAAATCGCGGTGCCGGAATAACCTCTACGCTCGGCACTGTTCCAGTACTGGGTATAGCCTTCGAGGGTAACCTCAACTTGTTTCTCCTGGGCCTTGGTTTCCTGGATACAGAGAATATCAGGGGACTCCTGTTCGACGAATTCCAGAAAGTTTTTTTTCAAGACAGCCCTGATTCCATTAACATTCCACGAAAGCAGCTTCATGCGGTCTCCTCAAACGAATCGTTATTCATGCATATAGCAAACAACGTTGTCCAAGCGCAAAGATCTTCTCCGACCCCGTGACTGTTTCTCATCATGGCAGTATAGGCTGAGCGAGAATCGGAAAAAAACTCTCTCCCGGTAATTTCAGGATAGTTCCGGCCGGATCAGCGCCTGCGCTTTCCCCGACGATTGAGTTCATAAATTGCCCGGGCCGCATTCTCCGGCGAGTGGAGAATCGGAATATCAACCCCGAAAAAATTCTGCAGGTGCCTTACCCACTCGGGCGAACCCAGAGTAAAGGACACCACCGGCTTTTCAGGAAATTGTGCGCGAATCTCGGAAATATTTCCGAACCAGAGCGGGATTCCATTTTCCATTGTACTTCCCGCGATGTTTTCCACCACCATCTGCGGAACTACCGGAATCAGGATGAGACTGCCAACTGCAGGTTCATCAAGGGCTGCCTGCACCGCCGGGCCGAACAGAGGCGATGGTCCGACATCGAGCGGATTGCGGACATTCATCCAGCCCGGGGCATTTTCTCTGACGTTTCTGATTGTCTGCGCTGAAAAAGTCGGCAGATTCATACCCAGCTTGACACAGGCATCCACAACCATGGCACCGAGCGAACCGGACGAGGTCACCACGGCCAAATCCGATTTTGCAGGTATCGGCTGGGTTGCAAGAACCTTGGCAATATCGAAGAGTTCCTGAATACTGCTTGCCCGAATGATCCTGCTTTGGGCAAATACCGCATCGTAAATGGCATCGTCCCCGGACATGCTTCCGGTATGGGAAGCCGTAGCAGCCCTGCCCTGCTCGGTACGGCCACTCTTTAAAACCACGATTGGTTTGATTCGGGCCACATTCGATGCAACTTTCAAAAACCTGTACCCGTCTTTCACCCCTTCCAGATAAAGCACGATGACATCGGTTTTCTTGTCATTCACGAGATACTCAAGAACATCGACCTCGTCAACGTCGAGCCGGTTCCCGATGGTGATGACCTTGCTCAAGGCGATATCCTGGCTCGGAACCCAGTCAAGCAGGATATTGCCGAACACACCGCTCTGTGCCACAATCGCAATATTGCCCGGACGCACAGCTCCTAGATTATTTGTGGTCGTGGCAAACCCGTTGTGGGGATTCATGACACCCACGCAATTCGGACCGATGATCCTGGTCGGTGTGCCATCCAGAATACCTGCTATCTCCTGTTCTATCCGAACGCCTTCGGACCCGATCTCCGAAAACCCGGCCGATTCAATGATGATTGCACCCACGCCTTTGGCGATACACCCTTTAACCGCCTGAAGAACCGCCCTGGCGGGTATAACAATGATGGCCAGATCAATCTTTCCCGGAACAGCCGCCATGTCGGGATAAACCGGCAGGCCGAATATTTCGGTCTCCTTGGGATTCACCAGGGAAATTCTCTCACGGTACCCGTTGTTGACCAGATAATGGGCAACCCCATAGGCAAAACCGTGACGTTTCGTTGCTCCGATCACGGCAATTGTGCCAGGGTTGAAAAATGCATCAGAAATCATCGGACGTTTCATACATTGCAACCTGCCTTTCAAGTAGTTTCAGGAATAGTAACGAAAACCGATTGAGCTGTCAATTTTATCCGGGATTAAATTTTAGTGATATTAAGATATTCGTATCCAACTTTCGGGTACTTATATTTTCCCTGGTCCGGACCTTATTCAATCGATCTTTCGAAAAACCACAAACTGTC
>JAFGIF010000012.1 GCA_016929755.1 Deltaproteobacteria bacterium
AAGGTTCGCACGACCTGTCCCTATTGCGGTGTCGGCTGCCAGATGGATCTGAATGTAAAGGACGGCAAAATAGTCAAGGTTACTACACCGAGAGATGGTGCTCCCGCTCCGAACCACGGCAGCCTGTGCATCAAGGGTCGTTTCGGCTATGATTTCGTCGATCATCCCGACCGGCTTACCACACCGATGATCAGAGTTGACGGAGAACTTAAGGAGGCGAGTTGGGATGATGCGATTATTTACGTAGCAGAAAAACTCAACAAGATCAAGCAGGCCAGTGGTCCGGACTCTATTGCCGGCCTTTCGTCTGCACGGTGCACCAACGAGGAGAATTACCTGTTCCAGAAATTCCTGCGGGCAGTGATCGGTACAAATAACGTTGATCACTGTGCCCGGCTTTGACACAGCTCCACCGTGGCCGGTCTGGCCGCAGCATTTGGTTCTGGTGCAATGACAAACTCAATTGCAGATATGGAACAGTCGAAATGTTTTTTGATTATCGGCACCAATACGACCGAGAACCATCCGGTAATTTCAACCTTTATCAAGCGTGCCGTAACCCAGAGAGGGGCCAAACTGATCCTGGCAGATCCCAGAAATATCGAACTGGCGAAATTTGCAAGCATTCAGCTCAGACACAATCCGGGGACCGATATCGCGTTGCTGAACGGGTTCATGAATGTCATAATCAGTGAGGGCCTTGCAGACGATGATTTTATTGCCGCGAGGGCTGAGAACTTTGATGCCCTCAAAGAGACGGTTGCGAAGTACACCCCTGAATATGTAGCCGAGATCACCGGCGTACCAGCAGATGAAATTGAAAAAGCCGCACGAATGTATGCCGGGGCAGAGGCCGCTGCTATCGTCTATGCCATGGGTATTACCCAGCACACTGTCGGGACAGATAATGTGAAATCCTGTGCGAATCTGGCCATACTGACCGGTAATATCGGACGACCCGGCACGGGCGTGAACCCTCTGCGTGGACAGAACAATGTTCAGGGCGCCTGCGACATGGCTTGCCTGCCAGGGAATCTGCCTGCATACAAGAAGGTCACCGAGGCGGCAGACAGAAAACCTTTCGAAGATGCTTGGGGTGTAACATTGCCTGCTAAACCGGGTCTCACCATTCCGAAGATCATAGAAGCCGCAGCAGATGGTTCTGTTAAGGCTCTTTATATCATGGGTGAAAATCCCATGATGTCCGACCCTGATATAAACCATGTGGAGAAGGCCCTGAAAAATCTTGACCTCCTGGTTGTTCAAGACATATTTTTAAACGAGACAGGCGAATTGGCTGACGTGGTTTTACCCACTGCATGCTGGGCCGAAAAGGATGGAACGTTTACTAATACTGAAAGACGGGTGCAACTTATTAGAAAGGCTGTTGAAGCGCCGGGTGAGGCAAAACCCGACTGGGAAGTTATCAGTATGCTGGCCAACAAGCTTGGTGCAGACTGGAATTATGCCAATGCTAGGGAGATCTTAGACGAAATAAACAAGTTGACAGTCTCTTATGCCGGTATCACTCATGACCGTATCCAGGATGTTGGAATTCCATGGCCGTGTCCCAATACCGACCATCCGGGGACTCCGATTCTGCATTCAGCAGCATTCTCGCGAGGCAAAGGTATGTTCAGTGTCTGTGAGCATAAGCCACCTGCTGAAATGCCAGATAAAGAGTATCCCTTTTTGCTTTCAACCGGAAGGATACTCTATCAGTTCCATACCGCCACTATGAGCAGGCGGTCCAAGGGCCTGGTTTCCAGGACACCGGAGGTGTTTGTGGAAATCAATCCTGTAGATGCCGAGAAACTCGGGGTCAGCCAGGGCGACAAACTCGAAATTGCTTCCCGCAGAGGGGCTATCGAAGTCTTTGCCGAAGTGAATGACAGGTGTGAAAAAGGGATTGTTTTTGTTCCGTTCCACTATAGTGAGGCTGCAGTCAACCGCCTCACAAATCCGGTGTTCGACCCTGTTGCCAACATCCCCGAATACAAGGTGAGTGCAGTAAGAATAAAAAAGGTTGCCTGAGAGATGGCAAAAAGATAGAGAGAAACAACAAACAAAACAAAGATGGAGGTTAGTGTATGGGCTTTAACACACCGGTACAGGTCGCAGAGGCGGTAGCTAATGCGGGTAAAACAAAGGCGAATTTGCCATTCTTGCAGATGCTCATTCTGGGTCTTTTTGCTGGATGCTATATTGCATTCGGAGCTGAGCTTGCGACTATGATTATCACTGGCACTGCTGACAAACTGGGGCTTGGAATGGCCAAGTTTATGGGTGGGGCAGTCTTCTCGGTAGGCCTGATGCTCGTGGTCATCGGGGGGGCGGAGCTCTTCACGGGAAACAACCTTATGACGATTGGCTTGTCCTGTGGCAGGCTCAATGCCGGCGGATTGATCTACAACTGGGTGATTGTTTGGATCGCAAACCTGCTTGGATCTCTTCTGCTTGTCTATATCATGTACAAATCGGGACTATGGCACACCGGAGGAGAAGCTGTGGGCACTACTGCCATCAATATCGCAGCCGGAAAGGTAAATCTTTCCTGGTCAGCGGCTTTTTACCGCGGCATCGGCTGCAACTGGCTCGTGTGCCTGGCGGTCTGGCTGGCATTTGCTGCCCAGGATGTGGTCGGTAAGATATTTGGTATATTCTTCCCGATCATGGCTTTTGTTGCTTCAGGATTCGAACATTGCGTAGCCAACATGTACTTTATCCCCATGGGCATCGTGCTCAAGGGCGATGCTGCCATGGCAAACGCTGTTGCAGCACTGGGCGACAAGGCTGATCTTCTGACCTGGGGCGGTTTTTTTATCAATAACATGGTCCCGGTCACAATCGGTAATATCGTTGGTGGAGCTGTCTTTGTCGGACTTGCATACTTTATGGTTTATGTGAAGCAGCTCCCGAAACCGGAGTGCAAAGAGTAAGAGCAGTACCAACTATAAAATCCAGGCTCACAAAGTTGAGCCTGGATTATTATTATTGTGGGCATAGTTCATAACAGAGGTGCGTTGTGGTACATGCATTATTGGATAAGATTATAAACGAAAACAGCTCGTTTGTAGAAGAACATTCCAAAGAGTATTTCCTTGAGCACGCGACAGGTCAAAAACCCTCGATCACACTGATCAGCTGTTCTGATTCACGAGTCCAACCGCATGTACTTCTCGATGACCCGATCAATGAGATATTTTGTGTCGAGAATATTGGAAATCAGATGACATCGACCCAGGGCTCGGTGGATTACGGTATCCTGCATTTAAAGACACCGGTTTTACTTATTCTCGGACATGTTGACTGTGGTGCTGTCAAAGCTTTCATGAAGGGATATCAAGGGGAGGGTGAATCGATTACAAAAGAGCTGGATACCCTGAAACCAGCCCTGTCAGAATTTGATGATGCCGGTTCATTCGAAGAGCAAATTCTGCAAAATGTTCAAAGAAATTTAGACTATCAGGTGAAGCTGGCAGTCGAACGTTATCATGATCTCCTTGAAAAAGGAGAGTTGACAATAATCGGCGCGATCTATGATTTTGCTGATTCTCTTGGGTTCGGCTACGGCAGGATTGTATTATTCAACATCAATGGCGTCACGGACCCCAATGAAATCACGGCCCTTCCCGTTATACAGTCCCTCGATAAACCTATTGCGATTTCTAGAATATAATAGTTGTGTTAAGAAAATAAGCAGCGAAATACCAGCGAATTCAACTCAATAAAAACACTGATTCAAGTTTCCTAAAAGCAGGGGTGAAGGTGGTAAGAATCCCACCTTCCTTTGCGTTTGTACAAGAACTTAAAAAAAACCTAGAAAACATAATAAAAACAATATGATAAGCTAATATTGGAGGGAAGGCTTTCTGTAGATATTATTGACACCTTCCGATGCTTATGCTAACCACAATAAATCATAACGGAGAACAACACCGTGAAACTGGCTGAAATAATAGATATGCTGGATGCTGAACTAATTGTTGGAACTCCTGATCAGCTACAAATCGATATTAAAACCGCCTTTGGTGCCGATCTGATGAGCGATGTTCTCTGTGATGCCCGGTCAGGATGTCTTCTCATAACGGGGCTTACTACCCCACAAGGTGTTCGAATAGCCTATGCGCTTGATATTGCAGGAATTGTCTTTTGCCGGGGCAAACGGCCTCAGCCCCAGAGCATTGAGATCGCCAGGGAACTCGGAATTCCGCTGTTGAGAACGCAATACATCATGTTCGAAACCTGTGGCAGGCTTTTTGGTGAGGGTATCATAGGATGCATCCGGGAGATTTGCGCGGGGGATTCATTTCGTGAAATCTGAGAGTGAATTTGTTGGCAACGTATCCATTGTAGGCCATGGCTTTGAATATGCAGGCCGTGTCTCTAATGAAATAAAAAAAATTTTGTTAGAACAGGGGATTCCGGAAGGAATCGTCAGAAGAGTTGCCGTTGTGATCTTTGAAGTTGAAGTAAATATAATATCTTATGCAGAAACCGGTTTTATCAGATATCAGGTACTTCCCGATTCAATAATCATTGAAGCCAAGGATAAGGGTCAAGGTATTGCAGATATTGAGCTTGCGCAGCAGGAGGGATATTCGACTGCGGATGACAAGATTCGCGAGATGGGTTTCGGCGCTGGAATGGGATTAGCAAATATCAAGAAATTCTCCGATGTATTTGAAATCAATTCCGAAGTCGGCAAAGGCACATATGTTAAAAGTATAATCAATATTGATAAAAAAAGATCGTAAAGGCTGATTAAACCATGAATCTGGATTTTATTGTAGAAAAAATGGAACTAAAGTGCAAATGTTGCTGGGAGAATCTCAGGCGAGAAGTTTCCGGCGGGTATGTAGGCGATCTCTTAAGTGATGTCATTGCCAACAGTAATTCTGGCGATATATGGGTAACCCGCCAGGTGCATCAGAATATCGTTGCCGTGGCCACACTCAAAGAACATGCAGGAATAATAATTATACAGGGAGCCCAGCCGGACAAAGATACTATTGAAAAGGCTGCAAAAGAAGGAATGCCCATCATGGTAAGCAGCCTGCCAGCATTTGAAGTGGTCGGGAAGATCTATCATCTGATGCATTACACATAGATGAAGCGGTGTCGCCGTGTCGGCTTCGCTTGAGTTGACGGCATGTTGAAGGTTTTTAACTGTAATCTGCATATTCATACCTGTTTATCTCCCTGTGGCGATCTCGATATGCATCCCTCGGCAATAGTCAAGGAGTCCCTGGCCTGTGGGCTCGATGTTATTGCCATCACTGATCATAATTCTTCAGAAAATGTAGAACACGTGATGAAGGCAGCCAATACAACATCGCTGATGGTACTGCCCGGAATGGAGGTGACATCTCGGGAAGAGGCCCATGTTCTCACGTATTTTGATGATCTTGAAATACTCCACGCATTTCAAGAGGTTGTCTATTCTCATTTGGATGGACTCAACGATGAAAATGCGTTTGGATGTCAAGCGATTGTAAATGAAATTGGCGAGGTGGAAGGGTTTAACCAAAGGCTGCTTATCGGAGCCACCCGGATTTCTCTGGAGGGTCTGGTAAAAATTGTTCATGATATGGGAGGATTGGCGGTTGCCGCCCATATTGACCGCGAAAGTTTCAGTGTCTTAGGACAGCTTGGGTTTATACCCGAACAGATCGCATTTGACGCACTCGAGATCTCTGCCAGAACTCCAATTGCCAAGGCAAGGCAGATGTATCCCGAGTTGGCGCAATATACCTTCATAACCTCTTCCGATGCTCACTATCTTATGGACATCGGCAGGACAGCTACAAAAATACGGATGAAGGAACCATCAGTGGACGAGATGAGAATGGCTTTTATGAAGAAGGGCGGAAGAGAAGTTGTCGAATAGTTATGCTTGAAATGGCACTGCATATTCTCGATATTGCTGAGAATTCAACCAGGGCTGGGGCTTCTCTGGTAGAAATAATCATCCAAGAAGATTTGAAGCACGATATTTTCAGCATTGAGATAAAAGATAACGGAGCAGGGATGGACAAGGAGACACTGGAAAAAACCATGGATCCTTTCTATACTACCAAAAAAGTCCGACGCGTCGGCTTGGGACTGCCAATGCTTGCGCAGGCCGCACGTGCAACAGGGGGCAGCTTCTCAATTGAATCGGACATAGGGTGCGGTACCCGGGTGTATGCCGAATTCCAACACAGTCATATCGATCGGCAGCCGCTGGGAGATATTGCCGGAGTAATCACTGCTTTGATACTCGGCAATCCGGAGGTTGATTTCGTATATATCCATAAAAAAGATTCACTTTCATACTCGCTTGATACAAGGGAAATTCGGCAGGGTATCGGTGACATTCCCTTGAATCACAGGGAAGTCTTGAACCTGATTAGAGATAATGTTAATGAAGGTCTTGCCGAGCTGAATGGATAATTTATTTTATTCTTTAAGCAACGATCTGGGCTGGTGATATCAGGTTTTGGTTATCCTGCTGGCTTTATAAAGGTCGTTTGCAGTCGGATATATTTTGAATGCAAAACGTTGCGTTGAAGCAAAAGAATGATCAAATAGCATATTATAATACAATCTGATCATAAAATAGCTTGCATTATGCAGCATGATAAAAGGAGTATAAAACGCATGAAGATCAGCAAAAAGATGAAAGAACCGGTTCGATTTGTCACAGCAGCAGCTCTGTTTGATGGTCATGATGCATCCATCAATATCATCCGGAGACTGTTGCAGGATGCCGGTTGTGAGGTGATTCACCTCGGGCACAATAAGAGTGTTGAAGAGGTTGTAAATGCCACTGTCCAGGAAGGCGCACACGCAGTTGCCATAAGCTCCTATCAGGGAGGACACATCGAATTTTTCAAATATTTGATAGACCTTCTCAAAGGGCAGGACTGCGGCTATGTTAAGGTGTTCGGCGGGGGCGGAGGAGTTATAATTCCTGAAGAAATCAAGGAATTGGAAGACTACGGAGTAGCCAAGATATATTCGCCGGAAGACGGCAAGCGAATGGGTCTCAAAGGGATGATTCAGGATATGGTTACCATTTCTTCCCAAGTCAAGTTCCCTCAGATCTCTGATGGCATCCCAATCCTGATGCAGAAAAATCCGGTTATAGTGGGCAGGCTTATCAGTCTGGCCGAAGCCTGGACTGGCCCAGAAAAAAAGCGCTTTGATCAGATAATGGCGGAGTTGAAAAAACAAGTCAGAGATGTCCCGGTGGTTGGAATTACCGGAACCGGCGGTTCCGGTAAAAGCTCGCTCATTGATGAGTTTCTCAGGCGTTTTCTCTACTACTATCCTGAAAAGAGCATAGCGGTGATCTCTGTAGATCCTTCGAGATCAAAAAGTGGTGGGGCTCTGCTTGGAGACAGAATCAGGATGAATCACATAGACAACAACAGGGTGTATATGCGCTCGATGGCAACCAGGATGTCCCGGGGTGAACTTTCGGCAGCCATTCAGGATGCTCTGGATGTGGTTAAAACTGCGGGGTATGATCTGATCGTCGTGGAAACGAGCGGAATCGGGCAGGGCGATGCAGCTGTGGCCAAGATCAGCGATATATCGCTCTACATAATGACCTCTGATTACGGTGCACCCTCACAGTTGGAAAAGATTGATATGCTGGATTTCGCAGACATGGTCGTGATCAACAAGTTCGAGCACAAGCGAGCCCAGGATGCCTTGCGTGATGTCCGTAAACAATATATGCGCAATCATGAACTATTCGATATTTCTGAAGAAGAGTTGCCTGTCTTCCCCACTGTGGCGAGCAGATATGGTGATGCCGGGACTGATCTTGCCTTTTCCTATCTGATGAAACTGCTCAACGAAAAGGGTCTGGCACACTGGAAGATTCCGCACATAAAAAGAGACACGGTCTATGAGGTTCAACCGGGGATTGTCCCGACTGAAAGGGAACATTATCTGCGTAAGATAGCTAATACCGTGCGGAAGTATCATGCCTACACCCAAACGACGAGCCATTCCATCCGCAAACTCTCTGTCCTGAGATCCGTGCTTGATGAGTGTGACGTAGAGGCCGTGTCCGAAGGCATACGCAAGGAGGTCAGAAAGCTTGAAAAACAGATAAAAACAGCTGACCTTAATCTTATCAAAGAGTGGGCAAAAACCAGAAAGCGCTACGAGGGTGATACATTTTCCTATATGGTCAGAGACAAAAAGATCCGGGTCTCTCTTACTGGCAAGTCACTTTCAGGTCTTGATATTCCCCGATTGGCACTGCCGGGATATGAGGATGACGGAGAACTTTACAAGTGGCTCAGGAAAGAGAATCTGCCGGGAAGTTTTCCCTTTACGGCCGGCGTGTTTCCCTTTAAGCGTGATTGGGAGGAGCCCAAGCGTCAATTTGCCGGAGAGGGATCACCGGAAAGGACCAACAAGCGGTTCCACTACCTTTGTCGAGGGGAGGATGCCAAGCGGCTCAGTACTGCTTTCGACAGTGCAACGCTCTACGGCGAAGATCCGGATGAACGACCTGACATTTTCGGCAAAATCGGTGAAAGTGGGGTAAACGTATGCACTATTGATGATGTTAAGGCCCTTTATTCCGGTTTTGATCTATGCTCTCCATTGACCAGCGTCTCTATGACCATCAACGGTCCGGCCCCGATTATGCTGGCCATGTTTTTCAATACCGCCATTGATCAGGAGGTAGAGAAGTTTGTTCAGAAAGAGGGTGGAAAGCCAAAAAGTGATGATTATGAAAAGCTGAAGGCCTGGGTTCTCAATAATGTAAGGGGTACTGTGCAGGCGGATATCCTCAAGGAAGACCAGGGGCAGAATACCTGCATTTTCTCCACCGAATTTGCCTTGAAACTGATGGGGGATATCCAAGAATATTTTATAAAAAAAGATGTCAATAATTTTTACTCAGTCAGTGTAAGCGGCTATCACATTGCCGAGGCTGGCGCAAATCCCATCAGCCAGCTCGCATTCACCCTTGCCAATGGATTTACCTATGTAGAGTATTATTGCTCCCGCGGAATGGATATCAATTCCTTTGCCAATAATTTTTCTTTCTTTTTTTCAAGCGGGATGGATCCCGAGTACAGTGTGCTGGGCAGAGTGGCTCGCAGAGTGTGGGCAATTGCCATGCAAGACCTCTATGGGGCTGACGGGGCTTCGCAGCGCTTGAAGTATCATATCCAGACATCAGGCAGATCACTGCACAGTATGGAGATGCAGTTCAATGACATAAGAACCACCCTGCAGGCTCTGACCGCACTCAATGATAATTGCAATTCACTGCATACCAATGCCTATGATGAGGCCATTACCACACCCACCGAAGAGTCGGTACGCAGGGCTATGGCGATCCAATTGATCATTAATCGCGAGTTTGGGCCTTCCAAGAATGAGAATCAGCTTCAGGGTTCATTTTTCCTGGAATGGCTGACAGATGCCGTGGAGGAGGCAGTGCTGAAGGAATTTGAGCGATTGAGCGACCGCAAGGGGGTTATCGGCGCAATGGAATCCCACTATCAGAGAAGCAAAATTCAGCAGGAATCACTCTACTACGAACATCTTAAACACAGTGGTCAGCTACCGATCATCGGAGTAAATACTTTTGAGAATCCCGAAGCTGAAGAAGCTCAAACCACAGGAGGGTGTATATCTCTGACAAGGGCAACTTATGAGGAGAAAAAGTCCCAGTTGGACAAATTACGTAAATTTCAAAAGAAAAACAGCTCAAATGCAACCAAGGCTCTCAATAGACTTAAGGATGTTGCGATTAGCGGAGGTAATATCTTTGAGGAACTGATGGAAACCGTCAAAGTTGCCAGTCTGGGCCAGATTACGCATACCCTCTACGAGGTCGGCGGAAAATACAGGAGAAACATGTAAATGAAGATGTCCGGGTACACTCAGATATACACGGGGGATGGTAAAGGCAAGACCACGGCGGCTCTAGGCCTTGCCCTGCGCGCGGCCGGTTGCGGCCTTTCGACAAACATTATCCAATTCATGAAAGGGCAGCACTACAGTGAACTGGATGCAGTCAAGATGCTCTCAGGCCTGGTTATAATCGAGCAATATGGTGATCCGCATTTCTGCCGTTTCAGCGATCCGCCGGACAGTGAAGATGTCGCCAGAGCGTTGTCCGGTCTTAAACGCATCCGAAAATTAATGAGGGCGAGCGCCTGTGACATCTTGATCGCTGATGAGGCCATTACCGCCGTGATGTTCAAACTTATTGCAGAGGAAGATCTCTTGCAGGTAATAAATACCAAGCCTGAGAACATGGAACTGGTTCTGACAGGCAGGGGGGCCACCCAGGCATTGATTGACGCCGCAGATCTTGTTACTGTAATGCATGAAGAAAAACACTACTACACAAAGGGTATTCAGGCACGGAAAGGGATTGAGAATTAATAAAATAGAAAAATATTGCCCTATATTTATGGGCATTTCCATTATTTCTGGACAAGATTAATCTGTAATATCTGTCAACAATTCAATAGCATTTAATCTTTTAAAAAGAATAACCGATTATAGATAGATAGGTTCAGGCAGGCGTAGTCTGTCTGGTGAGAATATTAGATTATGCTCGAGTAGCTATGTATGAAGGATTTGATAAGAATATGTTTGCAGCTGAAATGGCTACCGGATAGAAGCGACACGCATGCTTTGAGGGGTTTGAGTGTGATTGAGTTGCTGTTGGTAGTAGGCATTATTGCCGTAATCACTAGTATCGCAGTGCCGGT
>JAFGIF010000001.1 GCA_016929755.1 Deltaproteobacteria bacterium
ACACTGGCATGGGATAAACTACTGATATCGGTTAATGTGTATCTCGTGGGTCGTAATCCATTGATTGATTTTCTTCTTTATATAAACTTTCAGGTAACGACGAGTAAGGGGCAGGAGCAGCAGCAGGCCACAGGCATCTGTCAGAAATCCGGGAGTAATCAGAACAATACCGGCAATAAAAATCATAAGGGCATCCATCAGTTCGTTGGTGGGAACGATTCCCTGTTGCAAGTTGTTCCTGACCCGAAGCATGGTCTGCGACCCCTGCAGACGGGCCAGATACGCCCCGGCAAAGCCGGTAATAATCACCAATGCTACGGTAGCGGGTGTCCCGATGACTGAGCCCACTTCGATCAGCCCGTATAGTTCAATAATCGGGATAATGGTGAATGCTACTAAGAGCTTCCATAACATACTGGGCTATTCCTTTGAGATTAGTCAAAAGATATGTATGCCGCGGCAGACTCAAGTGTCAAGGAGCTTTTCCCACAAAATCAGATGAACAAGTTTCCAGAAAACAACATAATTTGGGGTGAATCTTTTAATCTTTTGATATTTAAAGCAGTCCGTTTTTTATTATTTCCGCCGTCAGGTATGCGTTTACCTGCCGGCTTAAAAACATTCGTCTTTTATTCGATCCCGCTGTCCTGGGCGAAGCCGAGCATAACCGAGCGGTCCGACATATTTTTCTTGTTGAAGGCTTTCATCTGGTACTGTTGCTTGTATGCCAGCAGCACACGATTGATCCTGAACCATGGATCGTCGCTCTCCTGACTCTCAAGATCATCAATCTTCGCGTAATAGGAAAGCGCAGTCTCCCTCTCCCCCTTCAGGTCATTGACAATACCCAGAAGCAGATAATTCTGGGCTATCTCATTGACTGACTGTTTGAGCGGCGATGCCTGCTGAAGATAAGCAAGCGCTTCGTTGTATTTCTCTTGATGAATCATATACTTGGCTATCATTCGCAAATAGATGGGCTCGCCCGGGTCGATCCGGGCGGCTTCATGTATCAACGATAGGATCTGGTCTTCCTGCCCCGGGTCATGTTCGTACAGAATAAAAGCATTATTGTATATGTACATACCTCTGCGCTTGTTGGAATCCTTGAATTCATATCCCCTTAGAAACTCCGGTTCGACGTTGACGCGATTGCCCTGCATTTCCTCTACAAAATCAAACCCCATGAACGGATTATTACACATGGGAGCAGGCCCTGCCGCTACCCATAATTGCAGGTCTTCCGGTGAAAAAACCATACTGTTGACATTGTAACATACCCCGAGAATTCCATGCGTGGTCCTTTCGGTTCCGACCGGATATCTGATATGATCACCCATGAATGCCGCGGCGAGTTCCGGATCAACCTTGCCCTGATTCTCTCTGATAAGCTGCATGAGCCGGAAGTAGCGGGCCGGACATCCTTCATTCAGATTGTAGATATCTACAAAATCGATCGGTTTTTTCTCTTCGCTTACAGCCATATTGGTCATGGCCAGGGCCCCTTTTTCCAGGTGCCGCACCGCAGCGCCGGACGAACTGACCTCGACCGCAACCGCGTCTCTGGTTTTTCCGTCGGTAATCACAAAACCGCATGAGGCCCCGCGAGGATTATTGTTAATGATGTCAAGAGCACTATCGACGCTGTCGGCCCTGCGCAGAATTTCATCAGTAAAGGCTGCTATATTCCAGCCATTGGGCCGGCAATCATCATAGAACATCAAATGCTGACACAAAACCAACCCTTTCTCGTTCATTCCGGGTGTCCACATCAGGATGCCGGCTGTTCCCATTTTGACATGCTTGTAGCCCTGCTCCGGTTCGATAAACATGACGGTCTGATACTTGGGCCACCCGCCCAAACCATGATAATCGGTATTGCGACCAACCACGGTCTTGCCGTTCAGGGCTGCATTTCCTGTAGCTACAAACGTAGAACAGGCACCGATATCAATGCCCATCTTCTGAAATCCTTTGACACTGCTGTGGATCAACATTGGCATCATGGTCATAGTGACAGCTGTATCGTGATTAGCCTTGAAAATAGTTTCGTATGGAACGCCGCTTCCATCGGCAATTCCCTTGAGTTCTGCCAGAAGATCTTGGGGCTGAGACTTTTCCAGCGGCCTGTATACCTTGTAATCGAGAAACTTTGCCAAGAACCAGTTTGTAATTGAGAATCCACCACGACCATTGGTGATGACGTCCGCGTACTCCTTGACAACTCCTTGCTTGATCTCATCACGCAATAATACTCCGTGCTGGTAACCTATTTCGTAAGGGGATCCTTTCAGATGCATGATATACAAATCCTCACGTTTTTCCATCCAGGCTTTGCCAAAATATTTTTTACCTTCAACATCTCGGACCTGTTCTGATTTTAGCGAATCGCGTACATCACTTCCAGGTCGATAATGGTTGCCCGTTGTGGCGCAGCCTATGAACAGTCCGATAATAAGTATTGCCGATAGACTTGTGATAAAATGTTTTAAAGGCATAAACAAAATCCTCCTCTTTTTAATTATTAAAAAAATCCAGCGCATACATACATGTTAAGCGAAAAAAACTGAAAGTCAATTCAGAAATCCTTTTATCGTCGAACGATCAACAATATAACTAGATGATATATCATCTTTATTTAATAACTCAACAGAAGCCAGAAATAATCACCCTCTTTTCTTTATGTTAGGAACGCTGCCTGAAATCTGCAAGTACAAAAATCACGACTAAATCTCCTTCGCCGAAAACTAGGCTCTGCAACTCATGGACACAGTAATACATCATCTACAAGCTCGAAGATTTCCGTATCGTTGGCTAATTTTCGAAGATATTGAAGTCTTTCCGAATTGCTAAAGTTCTCCAGAATATCGTAACGATTTCGGCCAAGCAGTGGACCTGGCAAAACAAGTACTGGGAAATTGAATCTTCTGGCTTGAGAGGTAAAAAATCAATTCGCTTTTAAGGCGACCGGCCCTATACTAATAAGCTTAGAGAGCCATACTGAAACGTACGCCCACATTTCCCCAGTTAACCACATTCCACCAGGCTTCAATGTACTCATCACGACGATTCCGGTATTTCAGATAATAAGCATGCTCCCAAACATCTATAATCAGTAGCGGCTGAGAACCCAGAACTATCAGGTCCTGATGATTCATTACGGTCAAAATCATCAGCCGCAGTGCTGCCGGATGCCAGACAAGAGCACACCAGCCATTGCCCTCAACACTTTTTGCAGCAGCCGAGAAATGGGCCTTGAACCTGGTGAAATCGCCGAATTCGTTCTTGATTGCATCAGCAAGATTACCTTGAGGTTCACCTCCCCCTCCGTTACTTTTAGGGGCCATAATGTGCCAGAAAATGCTGTGGTTCAGGTGGCCTCCCAGGTGAAAGGCCAGCATGCGGCTGAGTTGCTGTATATTGGAATAGTCACCTTTGTCCCTGGCATCGGCAATAGCCCTTACAGCCGTGTTTAAGCCCTTTGTATAAGCGGAATGGTGTTTTTCATAATGAGTCATCATGGTGGTTTTATCGATGTATGGTTCCAGCGCCTCATAGGAATAGGAAAGTGCCGGCAACTGATACTCCGGCGGAGAATTCGGGACACCCTGCCCGGCGAATACTTCGCCGGTTCTCATTGCCAGACCGCCAAGCATTCCGGTAGCAGCAAGTGAGGATATGGAAATAAAATCTCTGCGAGTCAGATCTGCCATTGTTCCACCTCCTTTTAATGCTGAACAGGGCTAATGATTGAGAAGCAAAATCAACAGTACGCCCTGTTCTTTTTATCTCCTCAATAATAATGAACGGCACTCAAACAAAGTCAAGTGACCCTTCGTTAAAAAATTGTTTTGCTTTAGTCAATATCAATAAATCATTTGATTCTAAAGATATGATCCAAAGATATGATTATTGACATTGTGTATAAAGTGATTATATTCAGCACGGACAAAATACAAAGAAAGCGGATTGAAAAAAATGCAATTGAAAGGTTCACAAAAAAAATATCTGCGGGGCATGGCCCATAATTTGCGGCCTGTAGTAATGGTCGGCAAAAACGGGGTTACTAATGATCTGATTGGCGCAGTAATCCAGGCACTCGATTCTCAGGAACTGATCAAGGTTAAATTTATTGATTACAAGGAAAAGAAAAAAGCGCTTAGTAATGACATCGAACAAAGAGCCGGAGCTGAATTAGTCGGTATGATTGGAAACATCGCGATTTTATACCGACAGCATCCGGATACAGACAAAAGGAAAATATCTCTTCCCTGAAACATTGTGATGCATTGCAATATTAGAACAGGTAAGACAACAAGGAGCAACAGGAATGAAAGACAACGATTTTACTGCTGATAATATCGAGAATCAAAGCTTCGAAAAGCTACTTGATTCATTCGAGGCTGATAGTTCTCAAACAATCCAGGTAGGTGACAAAATCAAGGGAGAAATCATCTCGATCGGCAAGGAAAGCGTATTCATCGACACAGGCACTGGTATAGACGGGGTTATTGCGCTTGATGAACTTCTCGACGACAAACAAAAATTCCCTTATTCGCTGGGAGATTCGCTGGAACTGTACGTTGTTTCAATGCGCGATAATGAGATCGGACTCTCGAGGTCAGTCTCCGGAGCAGGCGGACTGAACCAGATCGAGACCGCTTATGAGAGAAAAATACCGATTGACGGTAAGGTCAAAGAAGTCATCAAGGGCGGCTTCCATATTTCAATTATGCAGAAAAGGGCTTTTTGTCCTTTGGGCCAGATCGATATCAACTATGTTGAAAATCCGGAAGATTTCGTCGGAAAAACTTTACAGTTTCTGATTATCGAATTTAAGGAAGGCGGAAAAAACATCGTTCTTTCCCGGCGTGAACTGCTCAGTCTGGAACAGGAGAAAGCCCACCTGGATTTCCTTGAAACGCTTACCGAGGGAAGTATTCATAACGGGACTATAACCCGGATAATGCCCTATGGAGTCTTTGTCGAGCTAATTCCGGGAACCGAAGGAATGGTTCATGTTTCCGAACTCAGCTGGTCAAGACTGAATCATCCCGAAGAACTCGTAAAACAAGGTGATTGTGTTGCCGTAAAGATTATCGGCATAGAACATAATGAACAAGCAGGTAAAACCAAAATTTCTCTCTCCGCCAAGCAGGTCCAGGGAGATCCATGGGAAAGCGTTTCAGATAAATTCAGCCCAAATGATAAAATCAAAGGCATTGTCACTCGCTGTGCCAAATTCGGTGCCTTTGTAGAGATTGCACCCGGAATCGAAGGCCTTGTTCATATCAGCGAGATGAGCTACACAAAAAGAGTCATCCATCCGGAAGATGTGGTCAAACCAGGCGAGAGCGTGTCAGTAATGATAAAAGACATAGATCAGAAAAATCGGCGCATTTCGCTCAGCATCAAGGAAGCTGAGGGAGATCCCTGGGTTGAAGTGCCGGATAAGTACAGCATTGGACAGTCTGTTGATGCTATCATCGAGAAGAAAGAACAATTCGGTCTGTTCATCACCCTCGAACCCGGGGTAACCGGACTGCTGCCGAAATCAGAAATCAGCCGGTCCTCAAACCAAGCCCAGTTCGATAAAATCAAAGAAGGGGATCCGATTACGGTTCTGATCGGTGAAATCAATCCGGCCGAACGCAAGATTTCCCTTAGGCCGGGAGATGCCCGCGAGGATGACGAGTGGAAGGAATTCTCAGGGACAGCATCAAAATCTCTGGGCACGCTTGGCGACAAATTACAGCAGGCACTCAAATCGAAAAAGAAGACATAGTTTCTTTATTCACATCTTTTTATCTTTCTTGCTACAGCTGAAAGATACCATATCACCATGCCTGCCAGAAACCTGTCGTCCATATTTGTCTACAGAGATACAGTCACTGTAGCTGTCAAAAGTGTGCCGAAATCACCTATTGAACCGGCAAATTCGGAGAGGCTAAACTCGAAACTGCATATTTTATTTTCTATTGCCAGGAAACCGAGGTCGCCTTGAATATTACCCAGATATCGAGACCGGGCAGAGCATTCAATTCTTCGGCGGCAAAGCGGGTGATAATGCAGGTAAATGAAAATCTCGCCACCTGGATATGTAATTCCACTTTTTCGGGATCACTGGACATGTTCATCTGCAGAATTTTACCCTGCAAGATATTCTGGGCCGAAATTTCTGCAGGTTTCTCCAGAGAAATAATAATACTGGTGGGGTCGAGAATCGCCACGGAAGTGTCCTTTTCAGGCTGTGTCACGATTATCTTCTGTCCATCACCAAGCTCACGAGCCCACAAACCGTCCTTGTCCGGATGCCAGGGACCGCTGATCACGTTTTCAGTCCCCGAACCCACAATCCGGCCCTCATACATACGGAATACGATATCGGTCACCTGATTCAGCCAGATCAGATCATGGCTGGCAATAAACAAGGTGGTCTCGTACGACTGTCTGATCGATGCAATGGCTTCTTTCATCATGACAGCACTGCGGCGGTCTACGCTGGCCGTGGGCTCATCCAGCATCAAAACCTTCGGGCGCAGCACAAGCCTTGATGCAAGGCAGACCCGCTGGGCTTCCCCACCCGATAGCTCGTACCACCTGCGATGGGCAAATTCCTCCGGATACAATCCAACCGACCTGAGGGCATGATTAACACGGTCTTTCAGATTTTCGCTTATGCCGCGTATTTTTAATCCATAGGCCACATTGTCGAAAACCGTGCGTTTCAACAAAAACGGCTCCTGCAAAAGCAGTGTAACTTGATTGCGCAGGGCAGGCTCGTCTCCGTTTACTTTTTTTTCATTAAAATACACTTCGCCGGAAAGTGGTGTTTCTAAAAACGCCATGATCCTCAGCATGGTGCTTTTGCCGCTGCCGTTCGGCCCTGAAAGGCCGATAGACTTGCCTTTTTCTATACATATCTCGGGAATATCCAGAACATCCCTGCCGCCATAGGCTTGCCTAATATCATAGAGCCGGTAGATGCAGTCCTTCTTATTCAATCCGTCTTCCTCTTTAAAACAGACAAAGCCCAGTTCACGGCAAAGGCCAGGAAAATCAATACCAGACCAAGGGCGATCCCCATGGCGAACTGTCCCTTGCCGGTCTCGAGCGCAATAGCGGTTGTGATGGTTCTGGTATGCCATTTGATGTTGCCGCCGATCATCATCGATATACCGACCTCGGAGATGGCCCGCCCATAAGCGGTTACAGCGGCAGCAAGCACGGCATATCGAGCCTCCGAAAGGCTTGTCAGGGCAATCTGCTTGCCCCTGGCACCCAGCGTCAAAAGATTCAGGCGCAAGCGCCGGTCAAGCCCCTCGATGGCCGTTGCGGTCAGGGATATCACAATAGGGATTACCAGCACCATCTGGGCAACGGCGATCCCCGGCACGGTAAACAACAGACCGAAATCACCCAGCGGCCCCCTGCGGGAGATAAAGGCATACACGAGCAATCCGACTACCACAGTCGGCAAGGCCAGCAGAGTATCTACGACTGCCCGGGCATGCCTCTTGGCCGGAAATTCAAAATAGCCCAGCAGAAAGCCCAGAGGGATTCCAATCAACAGGCTGCCGCTCATGGAAAGCGAGGATGCCTTCAACGTTGTGAAAACAGCCGAGTATGTCTCAACGTTTCCGCTTGACAGGAGATGCAATGCACTGATAAATCCCTCGGAAATGTATCCCATGTATCAAATCTACTCCGAGGCGTTGGGGATGAAAAGCTGCTTTTCCAAGAGTTTGAAATCCCCGACTAGTTTCTGAGCCTTGGCCGATGTCATCCAGTCGCTGAATTTCGTTGCCAGGTCATACTTGACATTTTCACAGCGTTTGGGATTGACAGCCAAAACACTATACTGGTTACGCAGCATGGCATCACCCTCCACCAGAATGTCCAGCGGCGGGTCACCCTTCCAGTTCGCCTCATACTTGATAAAGGTGCCCCTGTCCGTCATGGTATAGGCATCCCTTTCAGCGGCGATATTGATGGTGTTAATCATTCCCTGACCGGTTTGAATATACCAGGCCTCCTTGTCGGGAATTTCGATGCCTGAATTTTCCCACAGGATGAGCTCTTTCTTGTGGGTGCCCGAATTGTCACCCCGGCTGGCAAACTTGGCTTTCTTTGATTCAATCACTTTTAAGGCCTCGGCAACCGAGCTGCCGCCGATACCTGCCGGGTTTTTTTTAGGCCCGATAATGACAAAATCATTGAACATCAACTGCTTGCGGTCCACACCATAGCCCGCTTTGACATATTCAATCTCCGAGTCCGGGGCGTGCACAAGCAGCACATCCACATCGCAGTTTTTACCCAGCTCCAAGGCCTTACCGGTGCCCACGGCAACCCACTGCAATTCGATGTTGGTGTCGGCCTTAAAGAACGGGGCGAGATAATCGAGCAGCCCGGTATTGTCGGTACTGGTCGTGGTTGCCATCTTGAGGACCTGATCCTGGGCATATATTCCGCTCAAAGATCCGAACACAACTAATGCTGTGACAATTAATCCAATAATCTTGTAAATTTTTTGCATCATACAACCCTCCAATTTATTTGTCCTGCATATTCAACTATTTTCTTCTATGGTTAAAGACGGTTATATATGTCATATTTAACACAAAGGATAAACTCTTCTTCTTAAATATAATTATTCATTGGTCAAGCGCAAATCAGAATATATTTCGCTATGTTGCTGCTAAAAATTGTAATTTACTTCCAATTCATACTGAGTCACCTCGTTCTGGTTTGAACGCTCCAATGCTTCGAATATCCAGATATTACCGCCTAATGAAAAATGTTTGGTAAAATCATACTTGAGGTTGATCTTGTGACCCTTTAAATCAGTCGAGCTGACCCCGTTGCCGAAAGTTGCGTCCTTGAGTCCTCCGACACAGGAATCCGCTCCTACTTGAGCATAGGCGTAGGCAGCAGAGAATTTTCCAAACCCGCCAGCCACGCCCAGCACCCATCCCAGATCCTCTTCCTCCGGGTCAAGATCATCGTCTAAAACGCCTTCACCTTCACGTCCTTCGGCCCCGATATTATCAAAAACCTGCCCATAGAATGTCAATTTGACATCGCTCAAAGCCATTTTGGCCGAAGTGTAAAGGTCAATAATCGTATACTCATAATCAGGATTCGGCCTGTTTCGGCGGTCAAACTCGCCGTTGAAATCATATACCGATGCAGCAACAAGAACAGTAATATCCTGAACATCCAGGTTTGCTCCGGCCTGAATGGCGTAGATAATGCCATAATCATCATCATACTGCCTGACATCGAAGCCGCCAGCAGTGATGAAAAAAGGTGCCTTGGGGTACATGACGGACAAGCCTGTCGGCCGCAGATCGCTGTCCCACAAAAGCCAGCTGGTCTTGAATGGGTTCTTCTGCTGTCCGCCGACAAGCGTAACGCATCCAAGATTATGCCGCACATAGGCATAATCAAGCCGGATGTCCCCTGTTTCAAAGAATTCATCCTCATTCCAGGTATCGTTGGTTGTAGTACCTACTTCTCCTCCGGTAGTAAGGCCTGCTCCAATTTCCCAGTTTTCGGCACTGTTGACCCAGACGGCTCCCAGCCGGAATCTGGTGCGCCAACGCTCGCGGTTTACATCATCACCTTCGGCCTTGTCCTGCTCCCGCCGCTCAAAACGGATGCGCAGATCACCTGTTACGGTCAAATCATCAATGAATTTAGAAATAGTTATCCCAGGGCTTTCATTCCCGGTTGAAGACTGTTGTGAAAATGCCGCCAGCGGTAGAAACATGCATGCACACACTAAGATACAAACCGTCCTCATACTTTTCATTATCTTTACCTCCTTTTTACATATACTTGGGATAATCAGATGATTTCTCATCGTATAAATCCCTTGTTTTCCAGTTACATCTTGAAGTATGGACAGGACGGTTGATGGAAATTCCTGGATGATTGAATTTCAATATAAGAACGTTTCTTATTTATGCAAGAGATCACATAAATAACACTGCCGAAAAATAATTAACTGAATAGATTTACAATGTTTTATTGGTTGAAGTCTGATGCTTGGCAAACGTCCACCCAAGACGAGTTGGCAAGATCGTGCTTCCGGATCGCATGAGAATTGCTTCAGGTTTTCATTGCATGGGTTGCTGTCTTGGGATAGGTCTGTTTGAAATCTTTTCTACTGGGAAATTCATCGGTCAGGCATGAGGGCACAATGAATGCGAAAATCACAAGCAGAAACACCACGACGACGATCAATGTCCTGGGCCCGATTTTCAGGTATCTTGCGATATTGAATTTTTCCCAGTCCCAGTGAAGGATAAGATGCAGCCAGATGAATCCAAATAGAAC
>JAFGIF010000102.1 GCA_016929755.1 Deltaproteobacteria bacterium
AGCAAGCGGATCTCATCATGTCAGGGCTAGGCAGAAAAATTGCTGATATCTTTAAAGAGATGGCATATCTGCCTTGCTGCGCCAGGGACGTTTATCCGGGCCGAGAGTCTGAGATATTTTAGCCGCAATCCACTCAAAGGGCAGGTCGGCATAAGACCCGAATGTTTCGAGATACTCAATATAAGGACCGCCATGCAGATCTTTTTCAGGCAGGATTGCATCATGCCTGCCGTCAAAGTCAACCGTTGGAACTCCAATCGTATTGCATAACTTCGAATCGAATGTGGGAGCTGCACTGAGCCAGGTTTCATTCAGATAGAACTGGGTGTAACCATGGCGCGGGAATATATTGCCACCTGCCATCTTGATGATTTTGGCAGGTACCTTGTGATTTTTAATTTTGGCAAATGCCAGTCGGCTGGGGATTCCTACAGATCTTCCCATGGCGGTTAGCAGCACTGCCTTCTGGACGCAATATCCCTTACCCCATGTCAGCACCCTGGAGGCCATGAAATCTTCTTCAAATACAGAGATCATGTAGAGGCTGTAAGGGATTGAATCACGGACAAATGAAAAGAGCGCAACGGCTTTTTCCATTTCGGTAGAACAGTTTTTTACGAGGTAGTGGGCGGACTTGATAATACTTGGATGATCGCAATCAATGGTTGGTGTGGCAGCAAGATATTCATGTAAGCGCTTCATATCGGGTCCCTCTTTCTTGCAGATTTCTGCACAGTTTTTTTTCTATCCTTATGCTCAACAATTTTTCTGGGTTTTTCTGACGATTAAATCCATTACGAACTCCTGCAGACAGGGGCAAAGGCGGTTGAGAGCATAGACAAATTTCGGGTTCCAGCCCGGAATAATCAGGGAATGCCCTTTCTGCATGCCCTTTAAGAGAGTTTGGGCTACTTCCTCCGGCTGCATCAAACCGGCACTCTTACTCAAAGCACGGGTCTCAGGGGGACTGGCTTGTTGAGACTCAGCAAGCATCGGGGTATCCACATCCGCCGGACAAAGCACAGATACTATAATATTATATCGTTTCAGTTCACTGCGCAGGCATTCGGAAAAACCAACAACGCCGAATTTCGAAGCACTGTAGGCGCTGTAGCCGAAACTGCCGATCAGGCCGCCCAAAGAAGAGATGTTGACAATATGGCCGCCTTGCATCTTCATGGAGGGCAGCAGTGCGGCTATAGTGTTTCGGGTCCCATACAGATTGATTTTTACGGTCTGATCAAATGTTTCGTAGGAGACATTCTCAAAATAAAACGAACCGCCCATGCCGGCGCTGTTGATCAGAATGGAAGGGGCTCCAAAATCACTTACCACCTGTTCCATTGTTTTTTTGACATCTTCATTAACTGCAACATCTAATTGGAAGCAGGCAAATTTCTGGCCATCTAAAATCCTTTTCGCCTCTATTTGCTTTAATGCCTGCCGGAGTTTTTTCTTATCCCGGCCGAAAATAGCAAGATTGGCCCCCAGAGAAGAGAACATTTTGGCTGCAGCCAGACCTATGCCGCTGGAGCCACCGGTTATCAAAACGGTTTTGCCTGTATAGTGCATGGTAATCATCCTTGTTTTTAATGAACATGGCATTACATTAGCAGTATATAAAGTAGGTTTGTAACGCCTGGTGTGTCAAGCGCATTTCTGCCATTGTCTCATCAGATCTGTTTTTTTTGGAGTTCAGCGGAGCTTGATTGGGGTGCAAATGCACTTTGCAGTTTTTTCGTGGCATGCTAAAAAGGAAAATGTTTCATGTCAAATTTGTCTTATAAAAAGGAGGGGGCAGTGAACAATGTTGATGGAACTGACAAGGGTGAGGTCATGCTGTTTGCCCTGAGCACCTGCGGCTGGTGTCGGAAAACCAAGAATCTGTTGAATGAGCTGGGAGTGAAATACAGCTATACGGATGTTGACCTCTTGCAAGGCGATGAGAAAGATAGGGTTATGGAAGATGTGAAACGGGTCAATCCGCGCTGTTCGTTTCCGACCATGATCATCGATAATGATATCTGCATCACAGGATTCGACGAGCAGCAGATCAGGGAGAGATTGGGGTAATGGACAACGCAAATAATATCCTCCCTGAGGAGTTTGAAATATTTTATGAAAAGCTGAAAAAGGACACACAATCCGCAGGATATTTACTTAATCCTGATCAAGAAACAACCCGTGAACTCATAAAAGGACTCATGATAAATGCAAGACGTTATGGGTATCAGGCATGCCCCTGCCGGCTTGCTTCAGGGATCAAAGAGGAAGATATCGATATCATCTGCCCCTGTGACTACCGCGACCCTGACCTGTTCGATTACGATGCCTGCTACTGCGCCCTGTATGTTTCCCGGGCTGTTGTTGGAGGTGAAAAGCAGGTAAAGCCTATCCCTGAAAGAAGACCTCCGGCGGACCGGCGTAAAACCGGAAAGCAAGGTGCGCAGGCAATGCCATTGGCTGCTCTTTCCTATCCTGTGTGGAGATGCCGGGTGTGTGGTTATTTGTGCGCCCGCGAAAATCCACCGGAGGTATGCCCTATTTGCAAGGCAAGCAAGGAACGCTTTGAGAAGTTGCTATAGGAGCATTATTTGAAATCTGTTGAAGTTAAAAAAGAATTGAGGATAGCATGATGAAGATACTCGTAAGTGGTGCTTCAGGCTTTCTGGGAACAAACATTGTTTTGCAGCTCCTGGGAAAGGGTCATACAGTCAGGGCATTCAGTCTTGAAGGTTCAAACACTGCCTATATAGACAAACCCGGGGTGGAACTGGCCTTTGGAGATGTAGCAGACCCGGCAGCGGTTGATATCGTCATGGATGGAGTGGATGCTGTCATCCACACTGCCGGCGATACCAGTTTCTGGAAAAAACTCTTTGAACGCCAGCGCAAGACAAATGTGGATGGTGTGCACACGATTATGAGCTCCGCTCTCAAACATGGCATCAAACGGGTCGTGCATACCAGCACGGTGGATTCCCTGGGCTATAATCCGTCTGGCCTGGCGGATGAAAACTGGAAGATCTACAATTATGCCAATAGCGGCTATAATTATGCCGATACCAAACGTGAAGGTGAACGGATCGCCCTGTCATATGTCAACAAGGGTCTTGATGTGGTGGTTATTAATCCCGGCAGCATGTTGGGTCCTTACGATCACACCCTGCAGTTCGGTCGCTTGTTCATGGATATCCGCGACAAAAAGGTCCCGGGCATCCTACCCGGAGGGGCACCCTGGGCGCATGTTGCCCAGGTGGCCAAGGCTCATATAGCAGCTCTGGAAAAAGGCAGACCCGGCGAGAGATACATTTGCGGCGGAGTGAATGAAACCTACAAGACCCTTTTCAGCCTTATTGCGGAGTCAATGGGGGTCAAACCACCGGGATTTGTCC
This sequence comes from Deltaproteobacteria bacterium, assembly GCA_016929755.1. GTDB lineage: Bacteria > Desulfobacterota > Desulfomonilia > UBA1062 > UBA1062 > JAFGIF01. The sequence continues at coordinate 3,396 of JAFGIF010000102.1, forward strand.
TGCGGCCATGGATGAGTGTTACCTACGGCTATCTGATGGAATTCATGTCCGAGTTCACCAACAAACCGCCTGAGCTCAATCCCGGGCAGGCGCGTTATATGTCGGTATTCCCCAGGTATGATTCCGCCAAGGCGCTCAAGGAACTGGACTTTGTCTGTATTGCTTTGAAAGACACGGTGCAAGACGCTCGCGACTGGTACAGTGCCAATGGTTTTATCTGAAAAACTTGTCCGGTGTTTCTCGAGCAGAGCTTGAAGCTATGGCTGGCATACATCGACAAACTGGAATTTCTGTGCATCGAAGAGACCCTTGTCACTCATTTTCAGCTCGGGAATTACCAGAAGCGACATGAATGACAATGTCATAAAAGGTGCTTTCAGGGGTGAGCCGAGTTTTTTGGCCAAGGTGTTGAGCTCGGCATATGCTTTTGCTACCTGAAATCCATCATCGTCCGACATAACCCCTGCAATCGAAAGCGGCAATA
>JAFGIF010000103.1 GCA_016929755.1 Deltaproteobacteria bacterium
GCAGATGCCACCACCATGCGGCTGGCCCTGGAAAAGGGCGAACTCGATATCGCATTCAAGAGTCTGAACCCCTCTGATATCAAGGATCTTCAGAAGTCTGACACGGTCCAGACCATAACGGCCCAGGGCCCCTACATCAGGTACCTCTGCTTCTGCTGCGCCACGCCGCCGTTTGACAATAAGGTCTTGCGTCAGGCCGTGGCCGCCGCCATCAACCGGCCGCCGCTCCTTGAAAAGGTTTTTCTCGGGCAGAATGCCCCGCTCTACTCCATGGTGCCGATGGGCATGTGGTCACACATCGATGCCTTCAAGGATGCCTATGGCGATGGGAATATAGATAAGGCCAAAGAACTCTTGAAATCGCAGGGCTACAGCGAAAGCAATAAATTCGAGTTCGAACTCTGGTATACCCCAAGTCATTACGGCGACACCGAGGTCGATCTGGCGGCTGTGCTGCTGCAGCAGTTAAATGCCACCGGCGTGATGAAGGTTGATGTAAAATCGGCCGAGTGGGCCACCTACCGCGACAACTGGTCCAACAAGGTAATGCCGGCCTTTCTGCTGGGCTGGTATCCCGATTACATCGATCCTGATAATTATACCGCCGCCTTCGGTGGAACCGCCGGGTCGGCGGGATTGGGGATCTACTTTTCAGACGCGGCCTGGGACAAGAAGTTCAATGAAGGCCAGACTGAAACCGACATGGCCAAGCGCACCGCCATTTACCACGAGATCCAGAATAATTGGGCCGACGAGGTTCCCACAGCCCCAATTTTCCAGGGCACGCTGTATGTCTTTGCCCGGAAAAACATCAAAGGGATACTGCTTTCACCAACGCTGCAGTTTAACTACGGTCCGATTGAGCGGGTAAAATAACAGGCCTGATGGATAAGAGCCGGGTTGACATTAACCGGCTCTTATCTTATGACTCTTTCCTGATAAATCATTCTGGAGACTATTACCTAACAATATATTATGCGGCATCTTGCCAAATACATCATCACGCGAACCCTGCTTACTATTCCGATGGTGCTGATTCTTTTGAGCATTGTGTTCCTGGTGCTCAGGATCATGCCCGGAGATCCGGTTTCTTCCATGCTCGGTGGACATGCCCCGGAAAAGGTTATCGAGCAGAAAAAGGAAGAATTGGGTCTCAATGAGCCAATGGCCGTTCAGTATGTGAGCTATTTGTGGCAAGTGGCCCACCTGGATCTTGGCGAATCCATGGTATTCAAGCAGCGTGTGACGACCGCCATAGCCGATAAGCTGCCGGCGACAATTGAACTTACTGCCTGCGGCATGATCATAACACTTATCCTGGGAGTGTTTCTGGGGGCATATGCCGCTGACCGCCGGCGGCAGGTCCAGGACTCCATGATCCGGCTCTACGGCATTGTGATCTATTGTATTCCGGTCTACTGGCTGGGGTTGATGTTGCAGCTCATCTTCGGCATCTGGCTGGATGTGATGCCGATTGCCGGGCGCACCGGTCCGCGGGTGTTCGCCTCAACGTTTGAACAGACCGGCTTCTATCTGATCGATACGCTCCTGATCAGGGATTTTGCCGCCCTGAAAGATGTAATGATCCACTTGACATTGCCGGCCTTCACCCTGGGATTGACCCTTTCGGGGATTTTTATCCGTCTCACCCGGGCCAATATGCTGGATGTGCTCAAGGCCGATTATATTATTGCGGCAGAGGCCCGCGGTATCAGGCATAGCCGGATTGTCTACCGCCATGCCCTGAAAAATGCCTTCATACCGATTCTGACCATGATGGGGCTGCAGGTGGCCCTGCTTATGGCCGGCGCCATTCTGACCGAGACCACATTTTCCTGGCCCGGCATGGGTCGGCTGCTGTTGGAAAGAATTTACCTGAGAGACTATCCTACCATCCAGGGCGTGATCATCGTGTTCGCCCTGATTGTGGCCGGGGTTTCCCTGGTCGTGGATATTATCTACGCCATGATTGATCCGCGAATTCGATACTAGGAGAAGAAATGAACTATTCACCGGCATCCGCCCTGGCACGAGGTTTTTCCAGCTTCACCAAAATGGGCAAGAAATACGGCGTGGAGTGGTGGATTCTGGTCGCCGGGGCTGTCATTGTCCTGGGGATTGTGTTCATGGCGGCGTTTCCCGATATTTTCACTACTTTCAATCCCTATGATCAGGCCGCCGGGCCCCAGCTCGCACCGCCGGGCGGCGAGCACCTGATGGGAACCGACAATCTTAGGCGCGATGTCTGGGCGCGTATTGTCTTCGGTTCACAGACCATCCTGCGGGTCTCTGTCCTGGCAGCGATCATTTCATCTCTGATCGGCATAAGCATGGGCCTGCTTTCCGGATTTTCAGGCGGTATTCTCGACCGTATCCTTTCACTGATCATGGACTCGGTTTATGTGTTTCCGGGCCTGATTCTGGCAATCGCCTTTGCCGCAATGTTCGGCCCCGGGGTAATAAATATCACTCTGGCGGTTTCCGTTATTTACATACCGACCTACTTTCGACTCGTGCGCGGGCAAACTCTTTCCATCAAACAGGAGCTCTATATCGAGGCTGCCCGGGCTATCGGGGCCTCCAGCAGTACGATTCTCCGGGAATATATTTTTCCCAATGTCATTGCCACGACCGTGGTGGTTTTCACCCTGAATGTGGCCGATGCCATCATGATCGAAGCGGCCTTGACCTACCTGGGACTCGGCCTTCCGCCCTCGGTTGTCGACTGGGGCATGGATCTGGCTATGGGCAAGAAATTTCTGCCCTCAGGGCAGTGGTGGCTGATCACGTTCCCCGGGATTATGATTTCGCTCCTTGCCCTGGGATTCACCATGCTGGGCGAAGGCCTGGCCGAAATCCTCAATCCGAGGCTGCTGGAGCGCTGAGTTGAACAATACAATCCTCGATATCCAGGACCTCAAGGTCGAATTTCCCATCAACATCGGCACGGTGCGTGCTGTCGACGGTGTCAGCCTCAAGCTCAATCAGGGCGAGGTAATGGGCCTGGTGGGTGAATCAGGCTGCGGCAAATCCACCCTGGGGTTTTCAATCCTCAGGCTTCTCAGGCCCCCCGGGCGCATTGCTTCGGGCAGGATTCTCTATCACGGCAGGGATATTGTCAGCATGGACGAAAAAGAGGTGCTGAAATTAAGGGGACGCCGCATCGCCATGATTTTCCAGGACCCGCTGACATCTCTCAATCCGCTTTTCAGTATCGGCCGGCAGTTTGTAGAGACGCTTCAGACCCATGAGAAGGGGATCAATAAAAAGCAGGCCATTTTACAGGCTGAAAGCATGCTGGAAAGCCTGGGCATCTCAAAAGAACGCCTGCAGGAATTTCCCCACCAGATGTCGGGCGGCATGCGCCAGCGCATCATGATCGGCATGGGGCTGATCTTAAACCCCGATCTTCTGATCGCGGATGAGCCGACAACCTCGCTGGATGTCATAGTTGAGGCCCAGTTTCTGGACCTGCTGGCCGATCTTTGCCGGCAGTATAACCTGACAATTATCCTGATCACTCACAACCTCGGCAATGTGGCCCAGTTGGCCGACAGGATCACGGTAATGTACGGCGGCACTCTGGCAGAGGTGGGGCTCTCCGGCGATATTTTTCATACCCCTTTGCATCCCTATACCCAGGGGCTGCTGGCATCCATTCCGAATATCAAGCTCGACCAGCCCGAACTTAGCCCAATGGAGGGAAGTCCGCCCGATCTGGTTAATCCACCAACAGGCTGTGTGTTTCATCCGCGCTGCCCGCAGGTGATGGACATCTGCACAAGGCAGAGACCACCGGCATTTCAGAAAAACGGTCATCAGGTAAGCTGCTGGCTGTACAGGTGAAAAACATGGCAGAAGATCTCATCACTGTAAAGGACCTGAAAATGCATTTCCCGCTTCAAAAGGGATTGCTGGACAACCTGCTGGCAAGAGAAAAGCTCTTTGTCAGGGCCGTTGATGGTGTTTCATTCAGTATAAAAAAAGGCGAGGTGCTGGGCCTGGTAGGAGAAAGCGGTTCCGGCAAAACCACCACCGGCAGAATGATATTGCGCCTTTTGGAGCCAACTTCGGGCGAGGTGTTCTACAATGGCAGATCGATATTTTCGTATTCGAAGAGTGAGATGGAAAAGCTCAGGGAGAAAATGCAGGTCATTTTCCAGGACCCGTACGCGTCCCTGAGCCCGCGCATGTCCATCGGTAAGGCCATAAGCCATCCCTTGAAGATTCACGCTCTCTATGACAAACAAGAGGCAAAGCAGGTATGCCTTACCATAATGGAAAAAGTCGGGCTTTCTCCGGCATCGTTTCTGTATAAAAAATATCCGCACCAGCTCTCCGGCGGCCAGCGACAGCGGGTGGTAATCGCCCGGGCCCTGGTAACCAATCCGGATTTCGTGGTAGCGGACGAGCCCATCGCCATGGCCGATGTCTCGGTACGGGCCATGATCCTGGAATTGATGGTCAAGCTGAAAAAGGAATTCGACCTGACCTATCTCTTCATCACCCACGACCTGGCCACCTGCAAGTATATCTGCGACCGGTTGGCTATCATGTACCTGGGTCGGATCGTTGAAATCGGCCCGCTTGCCGAAGTGTTTAAAAACCCGGTGCATCCTTACACGGCAACCCTGCTGGATGCCGTGCCTGTGCCGGACCCGACCTACAAGCGAACCCATCCCATCCCCAAGGGCGAAATTCCCAGTGCGATCAACCCGCCCCCGGGCTGCTGCTTCAATCCGCGCTGCCATCTGGCGCAGAAATCCTGCCGCGAACATGAACCCGAACTCGCCAGGGTAGGTGAAGATCACTTTGTGGCCTGCCCGGTCATGAGCATCAAATTAAGATCCTGAAAATATTTCTCAATACGATTTCCCACGCTGGCTGATGGCAAAGATGAAGCAGCCATTGACAAACGGTCCGGTATTTACTACGAAATCAAAACAAATATCCCGGAAGTAGGGGCTTTCTTTACGGGATATTAAAAGCGTTTTGAAAAAGGGCGGAAAAAGAAACCTATATGGAATACATTCGTAATTTCAGCATCATTGCTCATATCGACCATGGGAAATCGACGCTTGCCGACCGTCTGATCCTGAAGACAGGGGTTTGTGATATTCGAACCTATAAGGACCAGATGCTCGACAATATGGATATCGAGCGCGAACGGGGAATTACGATCAAGAGCCAGGC
>JAFGIF010000104.1 GCA_016929755.1 Deltaproteobacteria bacterium
AATATATGGCTCTAATGTTCCCAGCGCATGAGCTATCCCTAATGTTTCTTTTTGATTAATATAGGTAATATTAACTCCCTGTCTTTTCCCATCACCGATTACCCTGACAACCTCAAATCCATTATGCCCCACCACGATAATGATATTTGTTATGCCCACCCCTTTCATCATTTCAATTTGATAATCCAGAAGAGGTTTATTACAGATCGGCAAAGTACATTTTGAATATTTCTCACTTAAAGGATATATGCGAGAACCTTTTCCTGCCGCAAGGATTACTCCAACGATATCATGTTTATTCATAGGCAAACCTCCCTTTCTGCCAATTAATCATCCAAAAACTGTGCCAAATCATTCATGTTTTCCAGTGTGATCGGAGATTCTTTCTTTCTGAGAATTGGCCTTTTTGTTTCAGCCAGTCTTTCTATCAAGGCTGCAGCGGTTTTCTCTCCTCCACATTTGTTGAATGAATGCATAACACCTTCAGCAGACCTTGTATATTTCGGATTCTTCAACAATTGAATGATCTTTTTCCTGATACTTCTTACCGTGGCCTTTCTCGGATCAAGGCGAATACCTGCCCCGTTATGAACAACCCTCTGCGCCATTTCGATGAGATCCCGACCGAGATAAACGACCAGCATTGGCTTACCGAAAGACAGTGCTTCATTCACTGAATTTACACCTCCGTGAGTAACCACAACGCTGGCCTTTTCCATCAACTTGACCTGAGGTGCATAATTCACAACTATAAAATTTTTGGGTATGTTACCAAGTGCTTCAACTGATTGCCCTCGGCCGATTGCCATAACCACCTGAACCTGAATTGGAAATAACAATTCTGACAGGGCCTTCATTATTTTCTTGTAGAATTCAAAATAAATTTCAGGAAATACCGTGCCGGTGGCTATGTAAATCAAGGGCTTGGCGTCATCAAGCTTTTCCCAAGGAAAATCAAGCAATTGCTTTTCATCCGGCTCAAGAATTGATGGACCAACATAAAACATCGAAGGGATAAAGAGTTTGCGAGGATATTCAAATTTATCTGTGCTGAACAACATGAATAAATACGGTGAAATACCACTTAAATTAGTGGTTTTCCAGTTCACATCAATTGATTTCATTGCCTTGAGCTGATTAAAGTAAATTTTCAGCATGAACGGGACCGTCCCCATCACATAGGGAATAAATCTAAAACGGTTTAACCACAACTTGTTAATATCCCAGCCTGTACCGAGAGGAGGAATGTCTTTTTCAAAGTAAAACAGGGTGGTAGCACTCCCATGTGCAAAGGGAAGATTATATTTGTCAGCGACCGCAGCAGCAAAGAAATCAATTGAGTCTACATAAACCACATCAGGTTGAAATGCTTCGAATGCATCGATCAACTCTACAAATATCTGGTGGATCACCCTCGTAGAACATTGCCTGGCAACGGTGTACCAATTCTCATATATTCCCTTTGCCTGGGCCATCTTGTCCATTGCAGTCTGGTACACATCCCGCGGATAAAAATCATTTATGCCATAGGAGCCAACTATCTTTTTTGCACCACTTCCACTGCAATATCCGACTGCATGCCCTTGAGCTAGTAGATGCCTTGCTATTGCCAAGGACGGGTGTAAATGGCCGAATAGTGCTGGTACAGCGAATAAGATCCTGTGTTTTCTATCCATAGGCTTTACTCTTGCTGCCTATACTTATTCCTTTATGCTATTGCAGGTCTAATTCTACCACTAGCCGAATTCCCAGCCGAAAAAAATATATTGTGGAAATCGCACAATTTTCATACCGGTCCGTGGATCATTCTCCTTCGATCAGTATATTATTCGATACTGGATTCCAGATAAACATCAAGATCATCGATGCTTTCAAGTGTAATAGGTGCTCCGATGCGTCTCAATATTGGCTTGCCGGTATCAGCCAGTCTTTCAATCAAACCAGCCGCGGTCTTAGCACCTCCACACCGATTAAAGGAATGCATGATACCTTCAGCAGATCTTGTGTATTTTGGCTGAGTGAGTAATTGCACCATGGCGTTCTTGATTTTCCGAGCGTTCGCGTGTCTTGCATTAATTCTTATCCCGGCACCGTTAAAGGCTATCCTTTGAGCCATCTCAATGAGATCTCTTCCAAGATATGCAACTAACATGGGTTTGCCGTAGGTAAGTGTCTCATTGACTGAATTCACGCCCCCATGGGTTACCACAACATTTGCTTTTTCGATCAGTTTGACTTGGGGAGCATAATTAACCACAATAAAATTCGGAGGAATTTCTCCTAATTCCTCTATTGAACTCTCTCTGCCGATTGCCATAACTACCTGAACCGGCAAAGGAAAGGTTTCTTCTGAAAGTGCCTTCAATGCCTCTTTGTAAAATTTATTATATACCTCCGGGAACAACGTTCCAGTCGCAATGTAGACAAGCGGTTTATCCTTATCCAGCCTATCCCAGGGGAAATCAGGAAACTGGTCTTCATCCGGCTCCAGAATAGATGGGCCGACATAAAAAATTTGCGGAACAAACATCTTACGCTGATATTCAAGCTTATCTGTGCTGAAAAGCATGAAAAGGTATGGTGATACCCCGCTGATATTACTTGTCTTCCATGAAGGATCAATTGCTTTTAAAGCATTTCTTTGTGTCAGGTATGCCTTTATCATGAATGGTGCAGTTGTTGCCAGGTAGGGTATCAAACGAAATCTGTTGAGCAGGGCCGAATTAAGATTCCAACCCGTACCAATTGGTGGAATATCTTTTTCAAAATAGAATATTGCCGTGGCACTTCCATGAACATAGGGAACATTACATCGCTCAGCAACTGCCACAGCAAAAAAATCTGTTGTATCTATATATGCCACATCAGGTTTAAATGATTCAAAGGCATGGATCAATTCATGAAGACTCTGCACCACAATATCTTTTGAGAATTCTTTAGCAGCGGTATACCAGTTTTTGATTATTCCAGGCGCAACACCTACCTTGTCAAATGCTTCCTGATAGGTGTCACGGGGATAAATTTCATGTATTCCATTCTTATTCAGTATTTTTTTTGCAGCGCTGCCAGTGCTGTATGCAACCTCATGACCTTTTTGCAGTAAATGCTTTGCGATAGCCAGAGATGGATGCAAGTGTCCGTACAAAGCCGGCACACAAAACAAAACTCTATATTTCTTTTGAGTGGCATTTTCAGCAATTGTCATTATTACTGAATTAACCTCCTTTTATTCAATAAAAAATTTTTTCAGCTGTCATATCTCAAGAACATCCGGTAAATTTCCACTATCTTCCAGTACGATCGGTGACCCTTTTCTTCTCAAAACCGGTTTCCGGGTTTCTGCAAGCCGCTCAATTAAATCTGCTGCAGTTCTGGAACCACCACAGCGTTTATATGAATGCATAATTCCCTCTGCCGCTCTCGTATATCTCGGTTGTTTAAGCAGGGCAATTACATCCTTTCGTATTCTTCCCACTGTCGCTTCGTCGACATCAAGGCTAATGCCGGCTCCGTGATATTCAACTCTTTTTGCCATTTCCATCCGATCACCACCCCAATGTACTACGAGCATCGGTTTACCATGTATCAACGACTCATTAACGGAATTAACACCGCCATGGGTCACAAACAAA
>JAFGIF010000105.1 GCA_016929755.1 Deltaproteobacteria bacterium
GATCTCGTTCTCCCAGGCGGGCATGTCCTTACGTTCTCTGCGGTAGAGAATAGTGACATTTTGGGCACCCAGCCGGATCGATGTCCTGGCTGCGTCGATTGCGGAGTTGCCACCGCCAATAATCGCCACATTGCTGCCAACCTTGACATCACCTCCCAGATTTACTTCACGCAGGAACTCGGTAGCTCCCCAGACACCAGCAAGGTCTTCACCTTCAACATCCAGCGTCCAGCTCTTGTGAGCTCCGATTGCAATGACGATTATATCGAAATCCTGGCGAACTTTATCATAACTGATCTCACGTCCGATCCTGGTGTTGGTCTTAATCTCCACCCCAAGAGCCTCGATATCGGCAACCTCGATCTCGACAATATTCCTTGGCATACGGTACTCTGGAATTGCATAGCGCATCATTCCACCGGCACATGGCAATTCTTCAAACACCGTCACCTTGTAACCGCGTTTTGCCAGATCCTGCGCTGCTGTCAGACCAGCTGGCCCCGCGCCGATAACGGCTATTTTTTCATTGCGTGTGACCGGAACCGGCTCGATTTTCGGACGATTCCCGTTATCCGCGATGTAACGTTTGATCCATGCAATTGCCATGGGCTCATCCAGCTGGCCTCTGCGGCACCTGTTTGCACAAAACTGCGGGCATACCCTGCCGCAAACGCCCGGAAAAGGGTTGGTCCGTTTCATGACCTTGTATGCATCATCCAACCTGTTTGCCCTCACCAAGGCCATGTAGGCCGGCACATCCATCTCGATCGGACACGAGTGTTGACATGGTGATTTAAACATAGCCGAACAGACTGCCGCCGGGCATTTCTTGTCGTAAATGTGGGCCTCGTACTCGTCGCGGAAATAACGAATGGTTGATAATACCGGGTTAGGAGCTGTCTGCCCCAGTCCGCACAGGGCGGAATCTTTAATCGTTGCTGCCAATTCTTCCAAGAGCTCTATGTCGCCGTCTTTGCCTTCGCCGTTACAGATCCTCTCCAGAATCTCGAGCATGCGCTTGGTGCCTTCACGGCAGGGCGTACATTTTCCGCAGGACTCTTCCTGGCAAAACTCCATGAAAAAGCGGGCAGTATCAACCATACAGGTGTCTTCATCCATGACGATCAATCCGCCGGATCCCATGATAGCACCCATCTTCACAATCTCTTCATAATCGGTCAGTGTATTGAGCCCCTCGGCTGGAATACATCCTCCTGACGGTCCTCCAAGCTGGGCGGCCTTAAACTGCTTGTCATTCGGAATACCGCCGCCGATATCAAAAATAATATCTCCAATGGGAGTACCCATGGGAACTTCCACCAGGCCCACATTATTGACCGTACCGGTCAGGGCAAAAACCTTGGTCCCTTTGGACCGTTCGGTACCGATGGAGGAATACCAGTCACCGCCCTTGAGTATGATTTGAGACACATTGGCATAAGTTTCAACATTATTAAGGACTGAGGGCTGCTGCCAGAGCCCCTTGCTGGCCGGGAACGGCGGCCTTGGTCGTGGCATACCCCGCTTGCCCTCGATTGAATTCATCAGCGCGGTTTCCTCGCCGCAGACAAATGCACCGGCCCCCTGATATACTTCGATATCAAGACTATAGCCAGAACCGAGGATATTATCGCCAAGCAATCCATACTCCTTGGCCTGTTCGATCGCCAGGTTAAGACGTTTGATTGCCAGAGGATACTCAGCACGGCAATAGATAAATCCCTGATTTGCGCCAATGGCATAACCGCCGATAACCATACCCTCCAGTACTGCATGCGGATCGGCCTCCAGAATTGAACGGTCCATAAATGCACCGGGGTCACCTTCATCGGCGTTACAAAGGATAAATTTGTTATCACTGACCGCCTTACTGGCAAATGACCATTTCATTCCTGTTGGAAAACCCCCACCGCCTCTTCCGCGAAGACCTGATTTCTTCATCTCTTCGATAACATCTTCAGACGTCATCTCCGTCAGGGCCTTGGCTGCTGCCATATAGCCGTCACGTGCAATGTATTCGTCAATCTTCTCGGCATCGATCAGTCCCCTGTTCTTCAAGGCAATCAGATGCTGCTTGCCAAAAAACGGAATCTCATGCATATGCGGAATAGGTTTTTCAGTAATCGGCTCTTTGTACATCAACCGTTCGACCGGTCGACCTTTTACAATGTGTTCTTCAATTATTTCAGGAACATCCTCTTTTTTTACATACTGATAAAAGGTACCTTCGGGATAAATCACCATGATCGGACCAGCGGCACAGAATCCGTTACATCCTGTCTCGACAACCGCAACTTCTTCGGAAAGACCTTTTGCCGCAAGCTCCTTGACCACTTCGGCGTGCACTGCTTCACCGCCCGTTGCCCTGCAGCCGGTACCACCACATAAAAGTATATGCGCTCGAAAAACCTTCATTTATTTTCCCCCTCTACTCTTGCTCCTTACCTCTCGCTAGAACAAACTCTGTCTGCAGCTCACCGTTCAATATGTGCCTTTTGAAAATCTGCCGCACTTTGTTTGCGGTAAGTAATTCGTAGACAATCGCTTCCTTGCCCTGCTCCTCTACGGTAGCAAGAGGTTCTCTGCTGCAGATGCCGATACACCCGGAAGTGGTAATGATCACATCTTCAATATTGTTCTCACTAATCTCATCCATGAATGTGTCCAGAATCATTTTAGCACCGGAGGCAATCCCGCAAGTGCCCATATGAACGGTAACTTTTACCCGCTTGTCTCCGGATCTGAATTGATCTTCTTTCTCCACTCTTTCTTTTATCTTCTTTAAATCATCTATGGTTAACTTCGCCATCACATCCCTCCTAGTTGTACTGGGCAATCAACTCTTCTAATTTAGCGGGCTTTACCTGACCATGCGTGTCGTCATTTATAACCACTACAGGAGCAAGTCCACAGGCCCCAAGACATCGTACTGTCTCCAGGGAAAAAAGCCTGTCTTCCGTACATTCGCCCGGTTCAATTCCCAGAATCTCGGTACATCTCTCGAGGATTCTCTTGCCCCCCCTGACATAACAGGCGGTACCGAGACAAACTCTGATAACATTCTTTCCTTTGGGTACCATGGTAAAAAACGAATAAAAGGTAACAACCCCATATACGTTTGCAACCGGGAGATTCAACCCTTTGGCAACCCTCATCTGAACCGCCATGGGTAAATACCCACATACATCCTGGACCTGTTCCAGAACCGGGATCAGTGCCCCAGGCTTACCCTTGTAACTCTCAATGATTTTGTCGATCTGACCGAGCTGTTCCGTGGTAAATTCCGCCAGCTCCTCTATTACTTGAGATGTACATATATCTGACACGTTACCCCCCCTTGTTTGGTCTAGCCGTTGAAGCTGTTATTTTTTTAACAGCCCTATAGCACGCATCTTTGCCAGTATCAAGTAAAATTTGAACATTGGTTCATCATTCAGTAATAATATTTCAATAATAATCAATACATCACACCAAGGAGATTTACAAACCAGACTACGAGATGATATATCATGATAAAATAAATTGATTTGTACTTGTAATTAGCCTTGTGAGTATTATTGCAAAACGCATTATCAATATGCATTGTTTTGACTGGATATAGTATAATACCGCTTGACACTGAATATTCATTCAACATAGTTATCTGGCACATGACAGGCATTGTTCTAATCGGTGGAAGATCAAAGCGTTTCGGCAAAGATAAGGTTCTCGAACATATCGGGAGCAAGCTTCTGCTGGAACATGTCCTTGACACGATTGGTCCGCTGTTCGAGCACATCATCCTGATTGGACATCCCCGCAAAGATCTCGCTTCTTATCATGTAATCGAGGATATCATACCGGCTCGCGGCCCTCTGGGCGGCATTCTTACGGCCCTGCATACAACACCGACCCAGTACTGTTTTGTATTTGCAGCAGACATGCCCAATCTCAACTCTGACTTTATCAGCTACATGATATCCTGTGCCGGCAAACATGATATCATTGTACCGGTCTGGTCGAAAGGCAGAGAGCCCTTGCATGCCATCTACCACACTCGTATCATACCCAGCATCAGATCACTGCTGGATCAAAATATTTATCGAATCTACGATTTATTCCAAAAAAGCTCGGTGCTGAAAATCCCTGAGGAAAAAATCAGTGAATTTGGATCACCTCAGCAGATGTTTGCAAATATTAATACTCCCGACGATGCCCAGTCATTTCAGAAGGATAGAAAGCACAATTGATTCTCTTCAATTCAGATCTATATGAATTGAATGATTGAAATATTTTCAGAAAATGTCATTCATCGTTTTTTCCCCGACATTCGGGATAAAATATTCCATATATTATGCATCTTTTTTCTCAGTGATATAAAAATCCATATAAAATATGTAAGCAACCGTTTATTTTTATGATAGAAATAGTCACCATGGAAACACACAAGCGGGGTATGGAAATTGCATTTCAATCCAGCGTCATCTCGTCAATTATAAAAAGGAGGGGGAATGATGAAAACAATAAAACACGGTTTCTTTCTTTGGGTCTCTATTTTTTCGATTTTATTCATGCTCATTGGCTGTAGACCGACTCCGGAAAATACCGAGGTGGTGGTCTCAGACGCCATATCCAGTAATGGATCGGTTGCCGATCCGGAAATCGTTCCGAATGCCACAGTGTATCTGCTACAGAACAAGGATAAAAAATCTCTGCTCAAGTATCTCCTGGCTGACAAGGTGTCTGATATCGAGGTGCAGTTCTTTGCACGTGAAATTGGTTCCGGCGAGGATGACTGGATACGCCTTGGTGATACACCTCTTTACACCGATGAAAATGGGAGAGTCAGCATGGAAGATGTCGGCGTACGGCCATGGCTGCCGCCTGCCATACTGGATGCAGCACCAATCGACCTTGAGCTGCGCGCCAAGGTTCTCTTTGAAGACGGAGGGTTTATCACTGATGACATGGGTTTGCTCAGGGTACTGAGCAGTGATTCGTCTGACAATCCCCAAGTTGTGTTGACAGATCATGATAATACTTTACATGCAACCGGCGGTCAAAATTCCCTGGCAGACTGGGTTGAATTCATAAACTGGGCAAGGTGCGACTGGCCTCTGGTTGATGAATATGTTGTCGATGCCACCAAAGAGTTACATATTGAAGGACATGATATCGTAATTGTTTCAGGGTTGCCCGCTGATATCAGGGCGCTGGCCCGCTCCCAGGTCAATCGCCATTTCGAAGATGAAGGGCAACGGTCTATAGCGTTTTTCATAAAAAACGACCTGCCCTTTGAGCACGGAAATGAATTCAAAGCTGCGGCCATTGGTATTCTGAAAGAACTATATGGGGATAACAACATCCTGACAATGGTCGGTGATACCGTGCGGGAAGACGGGTACGGTGCATTTTTTAATAAGATATTCTATATCCCATTCCAGGTAGACTATTTTTTCAACACATCTCTGCTGGACTCAGAGGGTTTTGGTTTTATCGATCCCAAGAGCATTGCCTGGAACTGGTCACAGGTTATGGACTTCATTCAGCGTGGAGATATCGTGACGAATTTTTTCGAGCGCAACGAAAACGGATTCCTGAATATCGCCCATCGAGGCGGAAAAGATCTCCGGCCTGAAAACACAATTTTGGCATACCGCCATGCCCTTGAAGTGGGCTCCGAGTCACTCGAAGGCGACCTGCACGCAACCAGCGATGGAGTGGTTGTAGTATCGCATGATAAAACAGTCGACCGCACTACAAATGGGACCGGCGAGATTAGGGAAATGACCTTTGCCGAATTGCGGGAACTGGATGCCGGGTACTGGTTTACTGACGATGGCGGCATTACTTATCCTTATCGGAGCTATCCCTTTGGCAGCGCGGATCATATCCAGATGCCGACACTCCAGGAAGTCTTCAGTGATCCTGTTCTGGATAGAGCACCGATGGTCTCCGAGGTAAAACAGAGCGAACCTTCGATTATCGATGACGTACTTGATATCATCCAGACATACGATATGCAGGACAAACTTATTCTTGGTTCCTTCAATAAAGAGTCCCTTGATGAACTGAGAGCCAAAGCACTGGCGCGCGGCATGAATATTGTTACATCATTTGCCGAAGAAGAGGTTTTGACCTTTTTCCTGACACCTCTTTCCGCCATGCTGATTACAGGGTATACACCCCCCGGGCAAGTTCTGCAGGTTCCCATCGAGTATGACCTGGCAGGTTTGACCGTAGAAGTCATAAACAGTTCTTTCATGCACAAGGCCCGCTACCTGGGGCTTAAGGTGCAGGTCTGGACCGTGAATGACCCGGATGAAATGCGCTGGCTAATTGACGAAAAAAAGGTGGATGGGATAATGAGTGATAATCCGCTCTTACTCGAGGAGATAATCACTGAATAAAAAACCGATCAACACTAGAGATGCCAGACAGCTTTCCTTAATAAAGGATTGTATAATGTGATTGTGCTCATCGCATGATAATGCCCTAATATATTCAGAGGAATCTTCAACTGGATAATCCGCCTCAGTATATGCTATGTACAACGCATGCAGGCCATACATGGACTTAACCCCCAAATACTGTGGCGATATTTCCAGGAGATATCAAAAATACCCCGCGAATCCAAGCAAGAGCAAAAGATTCGAGCATACATCATTGATGTCGCTAAGCGACTGAAGCTCACCCATCATGAAGATGCTGCCGGCAATATTGTGGTCTTCAAAACCGGAGTCCGGCATAAACCCACAATCATACTTCAAGCGCACATGGACATGGTATGCGAAAAAAACACAGATACTGTCCACAATTTCGATACCGATCCCATAACATTAGTACGCCGTGGCGATTGGGTCATGGCTGAAGGCACTACTCTGGGTGCGGATAACGGTATTGGTGTTGCCGCAATGCTGTCTATCATGGATGACGCCAGTCTGGTACACCCTGCGATTGAACTACTCTTTACCGTTGACGAGGAAACCGGGCTTACCGGAGCCCAAATGATTGAACCAGGTTTTATCAGCGGCAGAACCCTGATCAATCTCGACTCTGATGATGAAAAGGAACTATGCATTGGTTGTGCGGGAGGCTTGGATACACACCTATCACTTCCGCTATCATACACTTCCGCCCCCTACAATTACAGGCCTCTACGCGTAATGCTCACAGGTTTGAAAGGTGGACACTCAGGCACTGATATCCATGAAGGCCGGGGCAATGCCATCAAGCTGCTCAGCCGCTTTCTGTGGAATGCTCGAAACTCTATCGACTATCATCTTAAGCGGATAGATGGCGGATCCAAGCATAACGCCATCCCCCGTGAGACCGATGCGATTATATTTATCGATCCGGTGAAAATTCCTGATCTGAACAACTTCATGATCCGATGGAATAAAACATTCGCACAGGAATTCCAGGGAATTGAAGAAGATGTCCGCATCATTCATGCTGAACTTGAAGACTCCGATTTCCAAAGGCTGAGTGACGAAGATACCCGCAAAACAGTCGATCTGCTCTATGCTATACCCCACGGGGTGATCAGATCTCATGCCTCTCTTGAAAACTCCCCTATTTCCTCAACCAATCTTGCAATCTGTGGAACCGTCAAGGGTGAACTTGAAATTGTAACTAGTCAGCGCAGTTTCATCAAAAGCTCGCTCCAGGATATCTCGGACCAGATCAAAGCTGTCGCGGAACTGGCCGGGGCGGATGTGAGCTATGGGCAGACCTATCCGGCTTGGAAACCAAACATCAACTCTCCGATTTTGAACACCGCGCAGGAGGTGTATCGCTCTGTGTTTCAACGTGAGATTGGCATCAAGGTTATCCACGCAGGCCTTGAATGCGCGGTTATTGGCGAAAAAATTCCGGGCATTGACATGCTATCCCTTGGCCCGGACATTGAACAGGCCCACTCTCCTACCGAGCGTGTTCATATAAAAAGCGTTGAGCGCTTCTGGGATTTTCTCATTGGCATTTTATCTCATCTCGCCACTGGCTAGATGAAAGAGTTTAATGCATATTCAGAAAATTTTTCTTGCCGTACGATTCAATCGGTTGTTTTTTTGGTCATAGGCAGTGGGTAACTTCCGTATTCTTCAATGGCTTCCATCATCCATTTCAGATTCTGCACCCTGATATCCGCATGCGAGTTGCACGGTCCCAGGATTAAGCCCCCTCCTTGTCCACCTTTCTTGATTGCTTCGCGTATGTGTTCGAACACCTCCTCGCGACTACCGAAGGAAAGCACATGTGTTATGTCAAGATGACCCAGGAACACCAGTTCATGCCCGATCTCCTTACGGAAATCGGCCAGGTCTACATTGGCATTGTATTCGAGGGCATGGTGCCCGTCAAAGCCCCACTTTACAAAATATTTCAGAAGGGGTTTGGTATATCCGTCGGTATGAATTATGATCTTGACGCCCTTTTTGTGGGCCCGATCAGTGATCTCCCTAAATGCTGCGCCGAAGAGTTCGTCCATCATAGCGGGGTTCAACATGGGGCCGTTCTTGAATGCCATATCGTCGGAATAGATAATCGCAGGGAATCCCGCATCAGCCGAAGCATCCACACATTTCAGATACCACTGTTTGTTATATTCTATCATCTCTTCGAGAAAAGGACGCTCTTTTCGTAAGAATTTAACAAAAGTTTTGAACCCGAAAGGCTGCCAGGCCTGTTCAAAGAGCCCGTAGAGGTGTGACCCGAATATATAAATATCTTTGCCAAACTCTTTGTTTATAAAATCGTTGTACTTGTACATTTTTTCCGGGTGAGCTTCCCATTCTTTTTTGTTCCATGTTCTCCAGTCCTGAGGGCTCTTGAATAGTCCGCCCAAAAACGAGGGCGTGGCCATATTGCCATAACCGTCATCCACGATTGCATACAAGCGTCCCCAGATATCATACATGTGCTTCGAATCCTTGAGCCTGAAGATATTGGCATAGACATTCCAGGTGGAATCAAAGCCCATCTTGATGTCCGCCTTGATTTTATTTACCATGAACTCTCTGAGATCATTCTCAAAACTGCCGATTAGATTGAGAAAAGGTGCTGTTTTGTCAATGATCCTGCCCCAGAAAGGACTGATAAAATAGCGGTACATATTCTTGGGCACCGGCATATCCAGTGCATCATACACATAGGTCTGCACATCCATGGGAGACAGGGTCGGCACTTTATCCGGTTCCTGATGTTCCATGGCCAGTCTCACGCGTTCGTGCCTGTCCATCGCTATACCTCCTGTAAAAAGCGATCAAAGATCGCCACAGCCTTGACTGCATCCTCGCCGTAGGCATCTGCACCGGACTCTTCAGCAAGCCGCTGATTGGCCGAGGCTCCGCCGATTGCAATCCTGACCTTATCCCGCATGCCGGCCTCGATAAAGGCATCGACCACATCCTTAACGCTGCCGGCAGCTGTCGTGAGCAGCATGGTCAGCCCGACAACCTGGGCCCCGGAATCTTTGACAGCCTGCACAATTTTTTCTTCGGATACATCCACTCCGAGATCGATCACCTCGAATCCGGAAGCTGAAAGCATCATGGACACGATGCTTTTACCGAGATCGTGGAGATCTCCCTTTACCGTAGCCAGGATGACCTTGCCTCTGTTATATATATCTGCTGCATCGAGCTTGTCCTGCAACAATAACATGGCCTCTTCCACAACCTCGCCCGACATTACCAGATCTGCCAGAAAATACTCACCGGACGAAAACTTATCGCCCACTACCACCATGGCCTGACTGACGCCGTCCCGGATA
>JAFGIF010000106.1 GCA_016929755.1 Deltaproteobacteria bacterium
CGCAATCCCGAAGGCCACGGCCACATTCAAAGAGGTCTTGATTCCCTGCATGGGAATGGAAACCACCCGTTCGCACTCCTTGAGGATACCCGGATCGACCCCTGAGATTTCGTTGCCCAGTACCAGGGCGATGGGCGAGCCTTTCAGGTCCGCAGCTGTATCAAACAATGTTTCGGAGCGTTGGCCGCCTTCGAGCGCCCACAAACGCAGGCCCTTCTCTTTTAGGGACACAGCGGCAGACAAGCCGTCCATGTGCTGTGTCCAGGGCACGGATGTGTGAGCTCCCAGAGCGGTCTTGGCCAGCCGGTGGTGGCTGGGTGTCGGGGTAAAACCGCAAAGGTGAATATGCCGGATACCGGCAGCGTCAGAGGTGCGGAAGATCGAGCCGACATTGTAGATACTGCGCAGGTTTTCCAGCAGAACCTCCACCTCGGGGCCGGTAGGAAGGCCACTGCCTGGTTTGACCGTATGGTCAGGGAAGGGGGCCTCCACAATCCTGGTTTCGCCTGCGCACATCGGGCAGGTTTGGCCCTGCCCGGAACCCACCTGCACCGGGAAGCGGAAATTGCATCCCGGCTGAACGCACTGGCGGATCTGGTAGAGTGCTTCTGCCATGATGCTTATGCTGTTACCATAGCATGAGGTTCCTGGGCAATTCCATGATGTTGTGGATTATCCGGAGCTTGTTGTTGATTTCTATCAGCTCTGGCATAGACGTTTTATTTTATGGATATTTAGAGCCTTACGTGTTTTTCTCGTAGGCGCGTTCGAAATATTCGATCTTGTAGGTTGAACGTTCCAGGGTGCTTGGTGGCACCATCCTGATAATCGGTGTAAAGACCAGCTGTTTCCTGATCGTGTTTCTGATGTCCTCGGCCAGGGCCTCAAGCTCTGATTTCTGAACGTTTTCAGCATATTCAACCTTGATTTCCAAGTTTGTGCCGATGGCCGGGCCCGGCTCGTAGAGCACAATGCGCATCTCGCCGGTTGTCCTGGGTGCATACGAGGCGATTACATCCTTGACGGCGCTTGGGAAGACGTTGACTCCTTTTACCTTGAGCATGTCATCACTGCGACCGATGACAGTAAAGCGGAAACTGGTGCGGCCGCACCCGCAGGGTTCGGCATTGACACTGACCACATCACGGCAGCGGTACCTGATGACCGGGGTGGCTTCACGGTCAATTGTTGTGTAGACGATTTCTCCCTCGGCCCCAGTCTCGATCTTTTTTGGTTCCAAGGTGATTGGGTCGATCAGTTCGGCATACACTAAAAGCTGTCCGCAATAATGCATCCCGCCCAGATAGTCGCATTCACTGGCAAGGTCGGCGGCTACATCCGCCAGGCCGTAAAAATTTCTGGCGACGATTCCCCAGGTTTTCTCGATCAGGGTGCGATCTTCCTCTGCCAGGGCCTCCCCGGCCATGAATCCTTTTGTGAATCCCATGTCTTTGGGGTCCATTTTCAGGGATTCCTTAACATATTCGGCCAGAAAGGTTGTTGCGCTCGGGGTGGCGAACAGAACCGTGGGTTTGAATTCCTGGATGATGTCCATCATCTTTTCCACCCCGGTGGAACCCAAAGGCGCCGGGATGACACAAATACCCATAGCCTCGGCGGAGATGCTTTCCGAGAGACCTCCCACAAACAGGGTGAAATTGGCCGGGTTGATGAAGGAATCGCCCGGCCTGAGACCTCCGGCCCAGGCGTGGCGGGCGAAAAGCTCTTTCCATACATCGGCGTCACGTCTGGTCAACCCCACATAGAGTGGTCGCCCGGTGGTGCCGCTGGTGCCCTGGATTCTGACCAGACTTTTTTTGGGGGCACATAAATGACCGCCCAGGCTGCCGTATTCGATCTGGCTTTGGCGTAGATCATCCTTGGTGGTAAAGGGCAGTTTGACGATATCTTCCAGGCCTTTGATGTCATCGGAATTTATGCCCAGTTCATCCATCCTGCGGCGGTAGTAGGGGCTTTGGTCATAGATGTAGGCCACTTCTTTGCACAAAAGCTCGCCTTCCAGACTGTCCAATTTGTTCTTTGGCATGGTTTCGACTTCTTCATTCCAGTATAGTTTTTCAGGCATTGATCTCCCTCTTTTATTCAGGCTTGATTAGGCGACACTATTCGGTGAATGTGTCGGTGATATCCTTGTCTTTTACTGCCACAATGTAGAAAAGAAGCCCAAGTACAGTGGCGCCGATAAAAATCGCCCAGTGCACCCAGGTCTCGAATGCAACCAGGGAGAACAGAAAGGCCAAAACCGAACCAGTTAGGGCCACGATCGGGGTGAAGGGGTAGAAAGGTACTCTGTAGGGCCTTTTCATGTCCGGCTTCTTATGGCGCAGTATGAAAAACGATAGCACGACCATGATGAAGGCGATCAGGATGGCCGATGATGCAATCTGGAAAACCAGGAAAAGTTTTTGGAAGATTGCGCCCAGAATTCCCAGGAACATGATCAGGAAGATGGCCCAGTAGGGCGACCCGAAACGCGGATGTACTCTGGCTAGAAATCTCGGCAGTACGCCTTCGCGGGCCATGCCGAGCATGAGACGCGAGGCACCGATCATAAAAGCGTTCATGGTAGTGATCAAACCCATAGTGCCCGCCAGCAACACAACCAGGGCTCCGCTTTCGCCCAGAAAGACTTTAGATACCTCGATCAGGGGGACTTCGGCCGTACTCTTGGCGATTTCGGCTGGCGGAACGTTGGCCGCCGCACTGAAAAAGGCCCCGCCATAAAACAGGCACACGAAGATTATCGATACCGGAATCAGGTAGACTACCTTTTCGATTGGTGATTTCACCTCTTCGGCTGCCTGGGGCACGATATCAAAGCCCATGAAGGCCAGCATTCCGATCGGCACCATCATCAGCATTCCCGAGACATGACCTTCGAAAAAGGGTGTGAAATTTTCCCAGTGAATATCCCCCAGGCCGCCTAAGATAAAGATCGCCATACCCAGAAACAGGACTACGGTAAAAATAAACTGGGCAATGGCCGATATCCGGATACCCAGGAAGTTGAGAAAACCGAAGATCAGGGCGATGATCATGCCGATTAGCCATTTGGGAATGCCGGCGATCAGCATGGCCAGTATTTTGGAAAGGATGATAATCTCGCCCGGCATCATGGCGCTGTAGGCCACTACCAGGAACCAGCCCGTGATAAAGCTGGGGAATTTGCCCATGGCGGCCTTGGTATAGTGATATTCGCCGCCAGCATACGGCATGGCTGCACACAGTTCGGCATAGCACAGACCGATAAAAATGCAGAAGCCAGCCGCAATGATCATAGAAATCAGAATGGCCGGTCCGGCATAACCGAACAGGATATTGGGCAGCACGGCCCAGGCCATACCAACCATTGCGCCGGTAATCAGGGTAAAGACTGTGACCAGGGTTAATCCACGCTTCAGTTCGGAATTTTCCATACAGACCTCCTAAGCGGTTAATATGTTATATGATTCCAAATGATTCAGCCGAGTCACATATGTGCATGTGATCTCAATTCCAATACATGCATGCATGCTCAGGCATGCTTACAATCCAAGGAGTTTTTTTGCATTGCCACCCAGCCATTTGGCTTTGACCTCTTCTTTGAGTGGCAGAGATCTGATTTCCTCAATGCTGTCTTTGAACTGCTGGGCCGGCCAGGCCGTGCCGAAGATAATCTTGTCCTGAAACAGGCTGTTGCCGTAACGCATCAGGGCCTCCCAGCCTGTGCCGGCTGATCCGATGTATTTCGGGCGGATGGCTGAGATATCGGTATAGACGTTGTTATGCCGCCACAGCAGGGCCATCATCTCCTCTACCCAGGGCCATCCGCCATGACCGGCGATGATGGTAAGTTCGGGAAAATGCCCGGCGACTTCATCAAGGTAGATCGGACGGCCGTAATCCATAGTGAGCTGAGGTACATAGTTGATCGAGGTATGAATCCAAACAGGGATACCGAGTTCCACACATTTGGCATAAATCGGATAGTAGAGCTTGTGATTGCTGTTGATCTTATGCAGCCAGGGTTCGAGGCACAGGGCCTTCATGCCAAGCTCCCGCACGGCATATTCCAGATCGCGCAGTGCCTGCATGCCCTTGTGCGGGTCTACGGCGGCCATGCCGATGAACCTGTCCGGCGCTTTGGCTGCAAATTCAGCTACTTTTTCGTTAGGGGTTTTCATTCTCATGGTGATCTCGGCGTCTTCAGCCGGAAGGACCGCGATATCCACCCCGGCAGCATCCATCAGGTTCAAGAGAAACCCCGCCGGGTCCTTTTTGATCGATTCAATCAGGCCCTGCATGTTTCCCGAACCGTACATTTCTGAATATTTGGCAAAAACACCTTCCGGGCTGGCAAAGCCATCCAGGGTTTCAGGCAGTGGCGGGATTACACAGATATCAATAATGAGATCATTTTTTTTGATAGACATTGTCCCCCCCCTTCATTTTATGTCAGACATTTTTACACTACAAATACAGAATAAATACAATAATAACATGTCTTGGATGTTTGTCGCTATGTATTTATCAATGTATCGATTCAGTTAATTTTACCGGCAATCTGGCCAAAACAAAAAAGCATGATTCCCCTGATTTTATGAGAATCATCATTGAATTTTGTGGTTTTCCTATTATTTTTTTACCATGCTGAAAGTGAAAGATATTATGACCCGGGACATTGTTATTGTAAGGCCGGAGACTGAGATTGTGGAGGCTGCCAGGATTCTTATGGAAAATCATTTCAATGGCGTCCCCGTCGTTGATGAGGCCGGAAAGCTCGTGGGAATCCTCTGCCAGAGTGACTTGATAGCCCAGCAAAAGCGATTTCCCATGCCTTCGATCTTCAGCTTTGCGGACGGTTACATCCCCCTGAAATCCATGAAACATCTGGAAGAAGAGATTCATAAGTTTGCAGCCGCGGTTGTCTCCGATGCCATGAGCTCACATCCGGTTACCGTTACCCCCGAAACAGATATCGAAGAAGTTGCAGCCCTGATGGTGGACAAGAAGTTACACACACTTCCTGTAATCGACGATGAGGGGAACCTGGAGGGTATCATTGGGAAGAAAGATGTTCTCCAGACGCTTATTTCACCAGGAAAGACAAAATAAAAGCTACCCGTTTTGCGGCACAATCCACCAATGGTAATGCTGTTTGGCTATTTATAGCGTAAGGTTGTCAGAACGCGCTTTATTGCATTTAGACTGGAAACCTTTGCATGCATGACGCTGAACATGGTCGCTGTATCAAGCAATCTTTTTTGAAAAGGCTTGATGGGAGGCAGCTGCGCCTTTAAAACAGAGGTAAGGATCTTTTTGAGAGTCCCGAATCTTCGAATGGGACCCCGAAAAAACCTGAAATAGATTACCAGCAGCAGGATGAAGTTATGCTTTTGAATGTAGGTTGTATCCGGCTTCATACTATCCAATCTTCAGGGAAAGTATTGTTCCATGTATAAAAATGACGCTATGTTCCTATGGCAATATGATCTTAATCCTGGGTTGCAGATTGGTCTCGTCCCGGCCTGCGGCGTTTGCGGCTTTGAGCCTTTAGGGCTGCCTTTTTCTTGAATATTGGCACTACTTTGAGTGTATACAGCGTTGTCAGCATAGCGCACAGTGCCATGACCACAGCCACCCAGTAATTGGCAAAGAGAACCTCTCCGGTGTAGTCGCGGCTGACATCGGCGAACAGTCCGAGGGCCAGGCCGGAAAAGACAATGATCGTGATAATCGGAATCAGTCTGCCAAAGGGTACTTTGAAGGAGCGTTCTTTATCCGGAAATTTTTTCCTGAGTCTGAGCACACACAAAGCCATGACCACGTAAATAATACACTCCAGCGCGGCCGCCATAACGATTATGAACAGGTATTGTCCGCTGAAGAGAATCAGCAGACTGATGCTTACCGCAAAAATCAGCAGGGCCAGGATTGCCACCCAGGGGGTCGCATAGTCGGGGTGCAGGTGGCTGAATACGCGCGGCAGGACATTGTCCCTGGCCATGGCATAGGCAAAGCGCGAGGTGTTGAGCAACCCGGCGTTGAAGGATGTAACCGAGGCCAGGATGCTCATCACGATAAAGATCGCCACGCCAATGGGCCCGAAGAGATTGCGGGCAAAAACAATGTGGGGGATGGGTGAACCGCTGACAAGCTGCTCTTCACTAAGGCCTGTATACATTGCCACCACGAACAGGGAGTAAACCACCGACAGGATCCCGATCGCCAGCAGCATGCCCCGGCCGATCATGCGATAGTCAGTGGTTTCCTCTGCCAGGGGCGTTACCCACTCGAATCCGACATAGAGAAAGACCCCCACCCCGGCGGCCTTGACCACATTGGCCAGGGTGAACTCACTGCTGTGGATGGCCGATGAAATATCAACCCCGTTGACACCGAAAGAATAGAAAGAAACAACTACCAGAAAAGAGAGCATGGAGTAGGCCAGGATGTCCTGCACCAGCCCGGTGATAAATATGCCCCGATAGTTGACGAGGGCCACGAACAGGATAAAAACAAGCATCCACAAGAATTTATCAATGTTCAGGCTGAACACGATGAAGGTGTCGGTAAGCACGCTTGAGAGCAAATAGCTTTCGGCCCCCACCATGGAAATTCCCAGGATCACGTAGAAGGCGCCGATCGCGATAGCAGCCTTTTCATTGAAGGCATTCTGGATAAAGAGTTTGATGCCGGCTGCCGTGGGATAGAGAGATGTAAGCTCGGAGAAGCACATGGCGGCAAACAGGCAGAAAATCCCCGCCACCATAATCGAAATCCAGGCCAGTTCGCCGACCAGGATGATTGCCACCTGCAGGCCGGCCAGATAGCAGGAGGTTGCCAGGGCCATGCCGGCCGAGGTGGAGACCACGGTCCTCAGTTTCAATATTTTTTTAAGTGTCGTCATTGGGATTGTTTCCTATACATCCGGCCAGATGATCATGGTGATTGCGTCCAGGCGCATGACATCTTCCTGGGTGGCCTTGACCCGTATTTCACCGTCCAGATATTTCTGTGACGGATTGAGGTCGCCCCAGAACATATCGCACAGGTTTTCGCTGTGGGTGGTGACGATGATGTCCGGCGTATCGCGGGCGCCGGCCTCAAAAGAGACAATCTCGCCGTTTACAACATCCATGGTGAAGATGTCATTGGTATCCTCAGCCAGGAAGTGCAGCAGTTTCGACCAGTCGCGCTGCATCCTGCGCAGCCGTTTATTATTATTGCACTGTACCTGGTAATCTGTCAGGGCCTCGAGAATATCTTCCTTGCTTGCCATACATCCTCCATTACATTGATAATTTCTATTGCAGACTATGGTTAATCGTTTTTGCCGATGCCGCTCTCCTTTGAGAGTTCCTGCATCGAATCACCCAGGGCATTCAGCACGAGATCAACTTCTTCAGGCGTGATCACCAGCGGCGGCATAAGACGACAGATGCTGGGATCATTGCCGGTATAGATGGCGATTACTCCGCGCTCGGCAAGCTTCTTGCTCATGCGGGGGCCGATCGACTGGTTGGTGTACTGCAGGCCAATCATAAGCCCCTTCTGGCGTACTTCAAGCAGCAATTCAGGATAGTCTTTAAGGAAGCTGTCAAAGCCCTGGCTGAAGCGACGGCCCAGTTTCACGGCATTTTCAGCCAGATCGTGTTTCTGAATGTATTCGATGGTAGCCAGGCCCACCAGGCACCCCAGGTCGGAGCCGCCAAAGGTTGATAGATGGATGAAGGGGTGCGGGATAAAGAAGTCCATGATTTCTTCGGTAAAAATTGTGGCTGATATCGGGTAGATGCCGCCTCCCAGCGATTTGGCCACGGTCATGATGTCGGGCACCACGCCCCAGTGCTCGCTGGCAAACATCTTGCCCGTGCGCGCGAAGCCTGTCTGGATCTCATCGAGAATCAGCAGCACTTCATGTTCATTGCAGATCGAACGGACTTCCTTAAGGTAGTCATCGCCCGGGATGTTGATGCCGCCTTCTCCCTGGATCGGTTCCAGAATCACTGCTGCGGTATCGTCGGTAATGGTGTCCCGGATAGCCTGGGCATTGTCGAAGGGCACCATTTTGAAGCCCGGCATGAGGGGCTCGAAGGGTGCGCGGTAGGCTTCACGGCCGATGGCGGAAAGCGCGAACCCGGTGTGGCCGTGGTAGGCATTTTGGGTGTAGATGATCTCGGTCTTCATAGTGAAGCCCCGTGCGATCTTGATCGCGGCATCGTTGGCCTCTCCGCCGCCTGCCCCGAAGATGGTGCACTTCAGATCACCGGGTGTGATTTCGGAGAGTTTTTTCGCCAGATCGGCAGACTGCCTGGAGCACAGCAGGAATACCCCGATATCATAAGTATCCAGCGCCTTTTTCAAGGCAGCTATGATCTCGGGATTGTGCCGGCCGACATTCATGATGCCCGAGCCGGTCTGGCAGTCAATGTATTTCTTGCCGGTTATATCCCAGACAGAGGCGCCATCGCGTTTTTCTTCGACAATGTCCAGCCCGGCGCTTTTCATGGTGCGTACCTTCATGGGGCCGATATATTGCGCGAAATCATCGAGGGCTTGTTTTTTAAGTTTTTCAAGATCCTGGATCATGAAGGACCTCCCATTCAAATTATTTTCAAAAAAATACAATCTAACATTAATAATTTAACCGGTTTTGTAGAAAAAGCAAATGGTAAAACACGGATGAATAGTATATGGATGCAGCTGAAAAAGGTGCGGAGTCTTACAGTTACGGCCTGATTTTGGCTCGCAGTGCCGCCAGTACTGCCCTGGGCAGCAGCTTTAGCCCGAGGCGGGTAAAGTCTCTGGAGGGTGCCTTGTAGGCTCTGTTTTCAACAAGGCTAATCGCTCCCTGGGGGCACAAATCTTCGCACGCTCCGCAGCCGATGCATTTGCTCTGGTCAAATAAATGCTTTTTTTCTGACAGACTATGAGCATGTGTATTACAGACCCGCACGCATTTGCCGCAGTTGTTGCATAGTATTTCTTCAAGTGTTGCAAGAAAGTGGGGTGGTGCCACTGAATTCATTGCCCCGAACTGGTTTATTGACTTGATATAGTGGCAGCAGCAATCACAGCAGGTACAGATGGCGTTCGAACTGGAGGGCGAGACATTGGCGGTCAGAAATACCAGGTTTTTATCGAAGCGTTCCTGGACAATATCGCGCATTTCCTCTTTTGAAACAAACCGGGCGCTGTCTCTGCCAACTGCGGAGACGGCGAAACTGCCAAAGGCCAGGCAGCCGTCTTCGGGGCTGGAGCGCTTGCATTCCTCGTCGAGAAACCGTTGTGTCTGGCGGCACTGGCAGACGTTCAGCACGGCAAAGTCGCTATGCCGCTCGATCATCTCCGACATAAGATCGGCATCAACTACATGGTTCTTGGTCTCGATGGCACGCTGTACC
Organism: Deltaproteobacteria bacterium; assembly: GCA_016929755.1. Classification (GTDB taxonomy): domain Bacteria; phylum Desulfobacterota; class Desulfomonilia; order UBA1062; family UBA1062; genus JAFGIF01. Next base: position 9,408 of record JAFGIF010000106.1, read on the forward strand.
GGGATATTGCGTACAGCCGGGACCGGGCTCCTGGTATAACTTTGTATAAAACCTGTATAATACAGATCGGTGATGAGCTCGGCATATTTTCTGTGCCAGGGTGTATCCCTGCCGGTCATCAGAATATACTCGAACATACCCGGGATGAGCGGCACCAGGGAGTATCCTTTTTCCGAACGGTAGATTACGCGCCTTTCGGCCATGGCCTCCAGATGCGGTCGGATTACGTTTGGTGGCGCGTTGAGTCTGGCGGCAATTTTTTCAACCGGCCTGGTGAAGTAAAGCGGCAGATGTCTGGCGATTTCAGCCTCCCCGGGGCTGAAGAGATGGGCTACAAGGCGGACTACCTTGTCGTTCATGGGTGGGCCGAGCAAAAATATCGAGGTGAATTTTCTAGCCAGTTTTATTTGGGATGAGTGGGCATCAACGTTGTTATACATTGTTATAGAAAACTACACCCCCTTGAGGTGTCTTATAGCATTGATCGGCGCTCAGGTGCAGTACATAATTTACAGGAGCAGA
>JAFGIF010000107.1 GCA_016929755.1 Deltaproteobacteria bacterium
ATGGTTTTATGGTTGATCCTTTTGTTTTTAAGTTTATGATAGATCGTACTATTTTCTCTATTCCTGCCTCAGCTGAAAATGATACTCAATATACCTTGGGAGGAGCCCTTTTAACTTCTGGTTCCTTTGCAGATATTCCCTACATTGAAATGGTTACTTCCGATAGCCGAAGATTGTCTGTTTCTCGTCACAGCATTCCTGAAATTTTTGATATGGAAAACGGTATAATTATTCCTCGAAAGGGTCTTCAGGAATTAAAGCGTTTAATAGATAATAAAGAGGAAGATTCAAACATTATGCTCACAAAAGACTCTATATTCTTTTCTTCTGCTGATACAACAGCAACTGTTCGTTTGATTGATGGTAAATTCCCAGATTACAAAAGCATTGTTTCTTTAGACAGTTATCATGTTTATTCTCGTATTAATGCCTTATCTTTGCTTAATGCGCTCAAAGTATGTTCGGCTATGGTTTCAGAAATTTCAAATTGTGTTAAATTCACGTTTTCAAAAGGGAAGATTTTATTGTATGCAAATAACCCTGATCAGGGTGACGTAGAAATACCACTTGATGCTCAACATGAGGGTGAAGAAATAGAAATTAATTTTAATCCACGTTATTTTATTGAAAGCCTTGCTCATATCGATGGCGATGCTGAAATCCGGTTGAAAGGTTCCCATGGTCCATGTTTGGTGACTTCTTTGGGTATAGAAGATTGTAAATGGGTAATTATGCCAATGAGATTTTAATTTATAGTAACTTAAGGATATATATATGCAGGAATATACAGCAAAAGATATTAAAGTTCTGGGAGGATTCGAAGCTGTAAGGCTTCGCCCCGCTATGTATATTGGTTCTACTTCTGCACAAGGCCTTCATCATCTTGTCTTTGAAGTTGTTGATAACAGCGTGGATGAAGCTATTGCTGGTTTTTGTAATAAAATTACGGTTACAATACATATGGATGAGAGCATTACCGTCAGCGATGACGGTCGCGGCGTGCCGGTTGATAAGCATAAAGGAACCGGTAAATCCGGCGTAGAGGTCGTATTGACCACTCTGCATGCCGGAGGAAAATTTGATAACTCAATCTATAAGGTTTCCGGTGGACTTCACGGAGTAGGCGTCTCGGTTGTAAATGCCCTTTCCGAGTCATTGGAAATCGAGATCTTTCGCAATGGGCATATTTATTATCAGCAATATGAAAGAGGAGTACCCATAAGCAGTCTTTCAAAGAAAGGCAACACTGATAAAAGAGGAACGACCATTCATTTTACGCCTGATCCAGATATTTTCGAGACTACGACCTTTGAATTTGATGTACTGGCAAATCGTCTTCGTGAAATGGCGTTTCTTAATAAGGATCTCATAATCGTTCTCGAAGATGAGAGAAGCGATACTGTTTTGAATTTTCACTATAAAGAAGGCCTAAAAGATTTTGTGCATTATTTAAATGCCAAGAAAAAACCCATTCATTCTGTGATATATTTCAATAAGTCTCGAGATAATGTAGTAATAGAGGGGGTTTTGCAATATAACACAAGCTATAGTGACAACGTATTTTCATTTGCCAATAATATAAACACGCATGATGGAGGCACACATGTAGTGGGATTCCGCAAGGCGCTGACCCGAACACTAAATGCCTATGCCAAGGAAAAGGGTTTCTTGAAAAACTCAAAGTTTTCAATTCAGGGCGAAGATACAAAAGAGGGCCTTTGTGCTGTTATCTCAGTATTGTTGCCCAACCCACAATTTGAGGGCCAAACCAAGGGTAAACTGGGTAATTCTGAAATCCAGGGTATTGTAGAGAGTAGCACCAACGATGCCATTGGCGCTTACCTCAGTGAGAATCCCACCGAGGCCGGTCATATTGTAAAAAAGATTATCGACAGTGCCCAGGCCAGAGAAGCCGCTCGAAAAGCTAGAGAATTAACCAGAAGGAAGTCTGCCCTTGAAAGCACCTTGTTGCCAGGTAAGTTAGCTGATTGCCAAGAAAAAGACCCTGCGTTGAGTGAGATTTATATTGTAGAGGGAGACTCAGCAGGAGGAAGTGCAAAGCAAGGTAGAGATAGAAAAAACCAAGCTATATTGCCATTAAAGGGAAAGATACTCAATGTTGAAAAGGCCCGTGTCGACAAGATGCTCTCCAATGAGGAAATTAAATCGCTTGTAACAGCGCTTGGTGCCGGGATAGGCTCAGATAATTTTGATATTGCTCGTTTGCGTTACCATACCATTGTTATTATGACCGATGCCGATGTTGACGGAGCACATATTAGAACATTGCTGCTCACGTTCTTTTACCGACAGATGCCGGAAATTATCGAACATGGCCATCTATACATTGCCCAGCCACCGTTATTCAAGGTAGCCAAGGGCAAAAAGACACACTATCTTCTGCATGAGGAAGATCTCGACGAATTTCTTCTGAAAAATGTCGCCAAAGAGATAGTGCTGAAAGGAGATACTGAGATTTCAGGCCCGGAGCTGGTTCGATACATCAAACTTATTAACCGGCGTAATAACATCCTGCTTAACTACGAAATGCGGCACATGGATGAACGGGTTATTCAGTCAACGTCATATATTGATGGAGATGAGACAGTTAAGCCTTATAAATTTGATAACATTAATATGGGGGTTCATGATGTTATTAAAACCTGGTTTCCTTATATAGGATCAGTTCTCAGCGATGTCTTTGATGACCATGTTGTTTTTCATACCGTAAAGAACGGAGTACGCAGAAGCACTCTTATAGACGATAAGTTGCTGGAATCCAGAGGTTTTCAAGAATTAATGAAGATTCATACCCAGCTTATTAAAGTGGGGAAGCCGCCTTTTAAGATAATAAAGGGAGATTTAGCATTTGAAGCTATAAACCTGCGCGAAGCCGCCAAAAAAATTCTTGATGAGGCAAAGAAAGGATATTCACTCCAGCGGTATAAAGGGTTGGGAGAAATGAACCCGGATCAGTTGTGGGATACAACCATGGATCCGGAAAATCGTTCCATGCTCCAAGTTAGCATTGATGATGCCATTGAGACTGACCAGATTTTTACCACACTGATGGGAGATGATGTGGTTCCCCGCAGAGAGTTTATTCAGGCCAATGCCCTGCGTGTTTCCAATCTTGACATCTAAGAATACGAGCGAGGTACTTATACGATGAAGACCACCACTGTAGCGATTGATCATGAAATGCGGCGTTCATACCTTGATTACGCCATGAGTGTTATTATCGGAAGGGCAATTCCCGATGTTCGTGATGGACTGAAGCCTGTTCATCGCAGAATCTTGTTTGCCATGCATGATCTTGGCAATACTCACAACAGGGCCTATAAGAAATCAGCCCGCATAGTTGGCGATGTAATCGGTAAATACCATCCGCATGGTGATTCGGCGGTGTATGATGCAATTGTCCGTATGGCCCAGCCGTTTTCCCTTCGCTATCCGCTTGTTGATGGCCAGGGCAACTTTGGCTCTATTGATGGAGACTCTGCCGCCGCCATGCGTTACACCGAGGTGCGAATGTCTCGTATCGCCGAGGAGATGCTCTCTGATATTGACAAAGACACCGTGGATTTTATTCCCAATTATGATGAATCACTTCAGGAACCACAGGTATTACCATCCAGAATTCCCGCTTTATTACTAAATGGATCTTCCGGAATTGCCGTAGGAATGGCAACCAGCATTCCGCCACATAATAGCGAAGAAATTATTAACGCCCTGGTTGCCTTGATCGATAATCCCGATATCTCGCTGGATGAAATCATGAAGATTGTTCCCGGGCCGGACTTCCCGACAGGCGGCATGTTGTTTGCGAACAGCGAGATCCTTAAGTCCTATAGTACCGGCCGCGGCATTATAACGTTGCGGGGTAAGATTGATATTGAAGAGGACAAAAACCGCGAGCGACTTGTCGTTAGCGAACTTCCTTACACTGTCAACAAGGCGGATCTGGTGGAACGTATGGCTATACTTGTCCAGGAAAAAAAGATTGAGGCTATAGCCAATATCCGTGATGAATCGGACCGGGACGGCATGCGCATTGTAATAGACCTAAAAAAAGGAGCCCAGGCATTGGTGCTGCAGAACCAGCTCTATAAGATGACTAATCTTCAGACCTCCTTTTCCATGAATATGTTGGCTATTCATAACGGCAGGCCGCGGGTAATGGGGCTCATTGATTTCTTAAATGCTTTCCTAGACTTCCGAGAAGAGGTGGTTACAAGGCGTTCTATCTTTGAGCTGAAAAAGGCCAAAGATCGATTACATATTCTGGAAGGCCTTCTGAAGGCCCTTGATCATATTGACGAGGTAATCGCTCTTATTAAAGCCTCTGCCACCCCGGGAGATGCGAAAACAGGCCTGATGGAGCGATTTGATTTTTCAGAGATCCAAGCTCAAGCCATTCTCGATATGCGGCTGCAGCGACTGACCGGTCTGGAGCGGGAAAAGATCATAACAGAATATAATTCTTTGAAAAAAGAGATAGAAAGACTCGAAACTATACTCTCAGATAGAAATGCATTGCTCGGGGTTATACGAGGAGAACTCCTTGAGATCAAGGAAAAATATTCTGATCCCAGAAAGACCCTGCTGGTCCAGGGTTCAGTCGGCGATTTTCATATAGAAGATCTTATTCCGGATGATAAAATGGTGGTTACCATAACCCGCAAAGGCTATATCAAGCGCACGGAGCTGAATAAGTATCGCACACAGAAACGCGGCGGGGTAGGAGTTAAAGGGGGAAGCGCCAGAGAAGATGATTTTCTCGAGCATGTTTTTATAGCCACCAATCATGCATCTATTTTATACTTTACCAATACCGGCCGGGTATACCACACCAAGGTATATGAGGCCCCTGAGCGCGACCGGACATTGAAAGGCATTCCAATCAACAATATCCGGCCGATGCAGAAAGACGAACGCATATGTGCCATTCTCGTGGCTACGGATATTAATATGGAAGCCAATGTGGTTATGGTCACTGCCCGGGGGATTATAAAACGAGTAAAACTCGATAATTTCAGCAAGATTATAAAAACAGGGATTATTGCCTGCACTCTTGATCCCGGAGATGAGGTGATTTCTGCCAGACTTACTACCGGAAATGCGAAAATCGTCGTTGCATCAAGGAACGGCAAGGCAATTATGTTTTCGGAAGACGCGGTGCGGGTTATGGGAAGGCAAGCACGAGGGGTTATGGCCATCCGTCTCGATAAGGGTGATGATGTTGTCGGCATGGATGTTATTACTTCTAGCGAAGAGCTGATTATCAATCTCACGGAAAACGGGTATGGCAAAAAGACACTTGTTGATCGATATCCTCAACAGGGCCGTGCCGGGAAAGGTGTCTACACGGTTCATATTACGAAAAAAACCGGGAATCTGGTAGGAATCAGGGTTGTCAATCAAAGCGACCAGCTTATGATCATTTCCAGTTCAGGGCAGATCATTCGAATGCCTATATCACAAATTAGAACCACTCGGGGCAGATCGACACAGGGTGTACGGGTTATCCGGCTCAAGGAAGAAGAAAAAATTGTCGATTTCACTAAATATTTGGGCGAAGATGCGCCGTACAATTCAAACTAACAGCATTGATAAATAG
>JAFGIF010000013.1 GCA_016929755.1 Deltaproteobacteria bacterium
GACCGTGTCTCAGTTCCAGTGTGGCTGATCGTCCTCTCAAACCAGCTATGGATCGCAGCCTTGGTGAGCCATTACCTCACCAACAAGCTAATCCAACGCGGGCCCATCCATGAGCGACAGCTTGCAAGCAGAGGCCGTCTTTCCCCTTTGTACTTATGCACAAAGGTCGTATGCGGGATTAGCATTCCTTTCGAAATGTTTTCCCCCACTCAAGGGCAGGTTGCCCACGCGTTACTCACCCGTGCGCCGCTTTACTCTCCCAGGCAAGCCCGGGATTTCTCGCTCGACTTGCATGTGTTAGGCACGCCGCCAGCGTTCATTCTGAGCCGGGATCAAACTCTTGGTTTTAATTCTGTATACGCATCTTCCACTATTCAGTTTTCAAAGATCAATTTTCCTATCTCTTCAGATCTCGAAGCGTTATCAACCGGCGGTTCGAAGACCGCAAAATGCCCCAAAATCTGACGCAGACTGAATCTCATATAAAAGAACTTAAGCGATGTCAAGAAGAACTTTTAACTCGGTTTCTTTTCTTTATCCGCTCTCAAATAACGAGCCCTTTACTATGTTATAATCTAATGCTTGTCAAGGGCTATCTTGTACTTTTTATTGTTTTTTTTCTTTCAATCTTTTTTGCTTGCATGCATCTGTGTTCATTGAAGAAAAACATAGGTTATCGGATCTCAACTTGAGCAAAACGCCGCTTGCCCACCTGGATAATATGTTCGCCTTTGGCCAGGATGAGCTTGTCATCAAAGGCTTTTTGCTGATTGATTTTCACCGCTCCCTGGGCAATGAGCCTTTTTGCTTCCGAGGTGCTCCCGGTGAGCCCGGCCTCTTTCAGAATCGAACAGATCCAGGTGTTCTCATCATCGATTACTATATGCGGCATTTCATCCGGCAGGGATTTTTTGCGAAAAACCTGCAAAAATCCATCCCTGGACTCCTGAGCCTGCTCGCTTGTATGAAACCGCGCTACAAGTTCGTAAGCCAGATCCATTTTGACATCCATGGGATGTAATACCCCGCCATTCACATCATTTTTCAATCGTTCGATTTCTTCGATGGTTTTTGAACTGAGTAATTCGTAGTAACGCCACATGAGTTCATCGGTGATTGACATAACCTTTCCGAACATATCGTCCGGGGTGTCATCGACACCGATATAGTTGTCATATGATTTGCTCATCTTCTGAATGCCGTCGGTGCCTTCCAGTAGCGGCAGAGTCATCACCACTTGAGGTTCCTGGCCATAGGCTTTCTGGATTTCTCTGCCCATGAAAAGATTAAATATCTGGTCTGTTCCACCCAATTCGATATCAGCTTCAAGGGCCACCGAGTCATAGCCCTGGATAAAGGGATACAGAAATTCATGAATGCTGATGGGCTGATTCTGGGTGTAGCGTTTCTTGAAATCATCCCGTTCAAGCATTCTGGCTACGGTCTGGACCGAGGTGAGTTTAATGAAATCCGATACGACCATGTTATCCATCCACTGCGAATTAAAAGCTATGGTTGTACGCTCGGGATCAAGGATTTTGGCGATCTGGGCCTGATACGTCTTGGCATTCTCCAAGACTTCCTCTCTGCTAAGCGGAGGCCTGGTAGCGCTCCTGCCGCTTGGATCTCCAATCATGCCGGTAAAATCCCCGATCAGGAATATCACCTCGTGGCCGGCATCCTGAAACTGCCGCATCTTCTGCATCACAACGGTGTGTCCAAGGTGGATATCCGGAGCAGTCGGATCGAAGCCGACCTTTACTTTAAGCGGCCTGTTTTTTTGTAATTTTTTGGTAAGTTCTTCAAACGAGACTATCTCAACTACACCTCTGGTTATCTCTCCAAGCTGCTCATCCAACATTACTGCCCCCATACACACTTTTTCTATTTTTATTACCGGTGTCAGGCGTATCGTTATATGTTTGCTATGTCAAGATTCATGCTTCGCTAGTCACTCACTACACGCAATCATACAAATCTGGCCCGCCACATGGGTAAACATTTTTACTTTGCATACTCAACCGCTCGGGTTTCGCGAATTACCACGACCTTGATCTGTCCCGGATAGGCAAGTTTCTCCTCGATCGACTTGGAAATATCCCGTGCGAGCATTACAGCATTCTCATCATTGGTTCTATCCACATCGACCATGACACGCACCTCTCGCCCGGCCTGTACGGCAAAGGACTTGCTTACTCCGTTAAAGGAAGATGCGATTGCCTCAAGATCTTCAAGTCGCTTGATATAGTTCTCGAGCATCTCCCTACGTGCTCCGGGCCTGGCTGCAGATAAGGAATCAGCCGCCTGCACCAGAAATCCGAAAACCGAGTTAACCTCAGACTCATTGTGATGCGAGGCAATTGCATCAACCACTTGGGCTGACTCACCATGCCGCTTGGCGATCTCGGCCCCGATAATGGCATGCGAGCCTTCAACTTCATGATCCACGGCCTTGCCAATATCATGCAAAAGGCCGATGCGCTTGGCGATTTTCTGGTTTACTCCAAGTTCAGCCGCGAGAACCCCGCACAAATGAGCTACCTCGAGTGAATGCTGATAGACATTCTGAGAAAAACTTGTGCGGTATTTAAGCCTTCCGATATGCCTGATAAGTTCAGGACTAATTCCATGTAGCCCAACATCAAAAGTGGCCTGCTGCCCGGCTTCCCAGATTCCATCTGCCATCTCGGTTTTGACTTTTTCTACAATTTCCTCGATACGGGAGGGATGGATTCTGCCATCAACCACAAGCCGCTCCAACGAAAGGCGGGCGATCTCACGCTTAACAGGATCGAAACTCGAGATGATGACAGCATCAGGCGTATCATCAATAATAAGATCCACACCGGTAACAGCTTCTATTGACCTGATATTCCTGCCCTCTCTACCGATTATGCGGCCTTTCATTTCTTCTCCAGGAAGATTCACCACAGATACTGTACGTTCGCTGACCACATCCGCGGCATAGCGCTGGATAGCTGTAGAAAGTATTCGCTTTGCGTTTCGATCAGCTTCCGCCTCGGCCTCATCCTGGATCTGTTTGATCATTTTGGCAGCCTCATGCTTTGCTTCACTCTCGAGAGATTCCATCAGGATTTTCTTGGCCTGAGAAGAATCCATACCGCTTATTTCTTCCAGTTTGGCAATCTGTTCATTATGCAATCTCTCAACCTCGATTTTCATTGAATCGACATACCTGGTTCGATCGCTCAAAGATTGCTCGCTGCGTTTAACTTCCTGTTCTCTTTTATCAAGAAGATTTGACTTGTTGTCGAGCATTTCCTCGCGCTGAAGCATTCGTTTTTCTCCTGCCGAGATCTCCTTGAGCCGTTCTTTTGCCTCTTGTTCAGCTTGATTTTTAGCGGCAAAAATTGCTTCTTTGGCCTTAAGCTGGCCATCAGTGATAATATTGGATGCCTCACGTTTGGCTTCACCAAGCATCTGGTCAGAAATATGCTTCGCATTCTTTTTTGCTTTGCTGCTTAAAAGGATGCTTATGCCATAACCGAGAAAAGCACCCAGAATTATGCTTATACTTATGTATAGGGCTTCCATCACTTTACCTCACGCTTTGAATGAAAAATTCCAGTCTGGGTTACAACAGAATCAACATTTACATCCCATGGATCTCGTGGTAGACGGTCCACAAAAAAATCATCGAAGCAAACACCCATGGTATTCATCTTGGGGTGTTTCATGATAAGTCTGTCGTAAAATCCCTTTCCATACCCAATCCGATACCCAAAGTGATCAAATACCACTCCGGGCACAACTACAAGATCAATCTCATCCACCCGGACCGGGGGTGAACTCGGCTCCGGTATTCCATAACATCCCGGACAACATTCGTCGATTGATTTTGCCGGGCAAAAGATGAGCATATTATCGTTCACTTTTGGAAACACGATCTTCTTCTCTGACGCAATTAAAAGGGGTAACACATCAGCTTCGCCTCGTATCGGCATATACAAAGCCACTGTCTTGGCTCGCAAGAAAATCGTGGATCTGACGATATGATCTTGGATCGCCTTTTCGATACGTATTCGTTTATCATAATCAAGGCATATGCGTTTTGTGAGCATATCCTGCCTGATTTGCGATTTACTAACCATTTCTATAATGCGAAAAGGGCAAGGAAAAAACTATCAGGAAAATTGCCCCCGATGATGCCGTGCCTTGTAAGTTCCTAGAGCCTGATATATTTCAGGCAGGGTCCAATATGCTGCTTCAGGCTTTTCTCTCCGAGGAGAACTTGCTCACCACAGCAGGGATCAGACGGTTATTCCTTAGCTGTTGACTCAAAAGGGTCTATAAGGGCCACGCACACCCCAGGGGCAATCATGGTATACCCGTTTCTATTTTATCAATTAATTGTTTTATCCTGTTATTCAGGGTTTCCTGCATTTTTTCTAGCTCCGCCTTTGTCCGGGCAACATCATCGGCCATATTCAGCATAACCAACGCTACGAGCTCCATTGTTGTAGCTGCATTGCGTCGCCTCTGAACATCCAACACCATGCTGTCAATATATTTTGACAACTCCCGAACGTGGTCCTCACTACCCCCACTCCTTACCTTATATTCCTGCCCAAATATTTTTATGGTTACAGACTCGTGCAAAACTCTAAAATGTTTCTATGCACTCAATAAGTTGTGCAACTTTCTGATTTACCTTTTCTTTCTCAACCAAAAGATTTTCTATCTCTTGATTAAGCCCTTTCGCCTCTTCCTCCTTTTCCCGTAGCTTAACGGTTAATCCCTCATTATTCTGCTTCAGGGTTTCAACCTTTTCTAATAGCTTTAATATATTTTGCTCTAGTATATCAAGCGTCTCCAATAACGACTCCCTTTCCATTTTAAAAATATTATACATCTACAGTACCTACCCAAGTCAAGTGCCTAATTTTATTGTTTAGTATAACAAATCAATATTATTAGATAAATAAGCATTCTTGCACTTCATGTTTTATGAAGCAAATTGGGCACTTTCCCTGATTGGCAAGGGTGTCAATTCTTATTCCCTTAATTTTATAAAACAATAAAGCATCACAAAAACTTGCACATTCGATAATTTCATTAATTAACACTCCTTTTCTTCCGATAGGGAATGAAAAGAAACAACGGAGGATATCCATGGAAAACCCGTATCTTGAAAAAGTATATGATCTAGCCAAGGAGCTTAATACTGCAAAAGGCATCAAAGTCATTCTTGATACGGTAGCTGACTATATGCCAAGGGTAATTGATGCCAAATACTGTTCTCTGTTTGTTAAGAACCCCAGTTCGGGAGAATTGGAACTTAAGGCCCACAATCACCAAAATATCGGTGCTGATCCATTCATTCATATCGGAGCAGAACAGGAAAGCATCATGAACCTGGCAATATCAGGCAATAGTTCGATCATGATCCGGGACATCGAAGAAGAGATCGGATTTGAGAATAAAGACAAATATAATACAAAATCATTCCTGAGTATCCTCATAAAGCACGAGGAAGAAATCCAGGGAGTACTCAATCTTGCAGATAAAATATCCGGCGGATTCACTAAGGATGACATGCTCCTGGCATCGATTATCGGCGAACTTTTAGGTGCACTTTTCGTTCGAATTGACTTAAGCAACATATAGCGTTAACATATAAACAGATATGGGGTTTACATGTGGGATCGTGGGTCTTCCCAATGCCGGGAAATCCACACTTTTTAATTTGATTACAAATGCACAGGTTCCGACGGACAACTATCCATTCTGTACGATTGATCCTAACATAGGCATTGTAAACGTACCTGATGAAAATCTCATTAAAATCGCCGAACTGATAAAACCGGATAAAATCAGCCCGACCACACTCAAATTCTTTGATATTGCCGGGCTGGTACGCGGCGCCCATCAGGGTGAAGGCCTTGGCAATCAGTTTCTGGGTCATATTCGTGGTGTTGACGCCATCATCCATGTCGTCAGGTGCTTTGAAGACACCACTATCAGCCATGTCTACAACGAAATCAATCCGGTGGGAGACCTGGAAGTTGTCCTGGCAGAGCTGATTATGGCCGACCTTGACATCGTTCAAAGGCGTCTGGATTCAATAAAGCGGGCTGCGCGAGTCGGCAAGAAAGATATTTCAGCTTCAGAAGATGAACTCCTTACACAAATGCAGGAAGCGCTCGCGGATGGGAAATGCATTATCGATATGGATCTTGAATTTGATGAAGCCCACATGAAGGCATTGGGCATTCTAACGGCAAAACCCTTTGTGGTTGTTGCCAACATTGGTGAAGATGACTTTATTTCCGGATCAGACCATCTCAGAGCCCTTCAATCCTGGGGTGAAATCCACAATAAACCGGTAATCCCCATATGTACGAAGTTTGAACTTGAGGCAGCCGAACTCAGTGATGAAGAACGCCTGGAATTCCTCGAATCTATCGGTATCACAAAATCCGGCACGGACAAACTGATCCAAACCTGTTACGAACTGCTCGATCTGATCACCTTCTATACGCCGGTAGGCACGGAACTCAAAGCCTGGACTATAGAGAAAGGCGACACCCTGTATGATGCCGCCGGCCTCATTCATACCGACATTCAACAGGGTTTCATCAAGGCCGATGTAGTATCTCTCGATGCCTTTCAAACATACAACGGCATAACGGGTGCCCGCGAGGCAGGGGCTGTTCTTATCGAGGGCAAAGAGTTCAGGCTGAGAGATAAAGACATTGTTGTAATACATTTCCGGTAAAAAA
>JAFGIF010000108.1 GCA_016929755.1 Deltaproteobacteria bacterium
AAAGGCTGTTTTTCCCAGACTTCAGTCAGTTACCGGATCTATACTTACAGACTGATGAAGGCGGTATTTGCGGATATAGAAAATAATAAACAGGGAGAAAGGCAACAGAATTAGAGCCGGGGTATAGGGTGGAGCATAGGCATCAATAAAACCCCGGGAAGTATTAAACCAGTGCTCTGCATCTTCCGAGGGGATTGAACCGGTAATTATGGCAAAAATATCTGTACCGGAGAGGACCCATAATAAAATGCTGCCCAGGACTACCTTGGCAAACTGATGGATCTCATTTGAACTTCTTATTCCGGAAAGATAGAAGCATCCCGCAAACACCATCACCAGACCGCCCCAGACACCACGGAAACCACTGTTGGGAATTTCCAGTATCCCGGCTGAGTATTCAGCCCCGGAAACAGTCACGATTATATCCACGATTCCAGCTGAAAGGCTAACCAGCCCCAGTATTGAAAAATAGGCCATATACAAGGCGCTCTTCTGATCGAATGCATACTGAGATTGCATATCAGGCAACCCCCATGAGTTTCCAGATAAGATGCAGCAGGCCGCCATAGGTAAACACAACAATCATCAGCGCCAACAGGCTTCCCAGAAAGGCCCTGCCGCTTTCCTTGAGCATCATGACAAAAGTGGCAATGCACGGGAAATAGATTGTTACCAGTACAACAGCGGAAATCATCTGGTATTTAGTCATCTCGATAGCACCTAGCTGTGCAATTGCCAAGTCCTTGCGCAAAAGAGCCGCAATCAATGGCCCGGCCGTCTCTCGGGGTACTCCGAACCAGCCCTCGAATACCGGAGCCATGGCCGTTGCCATAAATTCGATAATACCGAATATGTAGAGTACGTTGATAATCAAAACACCCAGCATCACGAATGGAACCCCTTCACGCAGAAATCCAGCGGTGCGCATCCACATTTTCTTGGATATATTTTTAACAAGTGGTTTCTGATAGGCGGGCACATCCATAAGAATTTCTGGAGTTTTTCCGGGCAGGATCTTATTCATAATGAACCCATACAGGAAGTATCCGACAAACAGATACAACATGATAAAGCCGATATATTGCGGGATAACCTTCTGCATAATCCCGATCTGAGCTCCGCACGGGATGAACATGGCCAAAAGCGTCATCATCATGAAACGCTGTTTTTTGGTCTCCAGAATTCTGGTAGCCTCCACTCCCGGCACATTGCACCCCAGGCTTAAGATAGTTGGAATGATGGCGTATCCGTGCAGACCGATCTTGTGCAAAAACGTATCGATAAGCACCGCCAGGCGGGGCATGTAACCGATGTCTTCCAGCAGAGAGAGCATCAGATAAAAGATCATAATTGCCGGCAGAACAACTCCGATAGGTAGAAACAAGCCCGAGGTAAGAACACCGAATGAATCAAAACACGATTCAGATGCCACAATGGCAGAACCCTGCCGTTGGCCGACATCAACCATAAGGGCATAAAACCAATTTCCCGGGCCACCCGGGAAATTCTGCTGCAACCATGGCAGCCAGTGGTTGTCGAATATTTTTATCATAAATCCGTCTGTCATCAGAGCGGCAAATGAAGTAAATACGCTCCAGAATACAAAGAGTATTGCAATGGCAAAGGGAATTCCGGTAGCAGGCTTAACGGTAAAATCACCGATGGCGTCCTTGAGGGTATGCTTATAGTTGCCGAAGCGTAATGTCCGACGGGCAATTTCTTCAATCAGTTCCCAGCGTTCATCAGGCGTCAGATGCATGATTTTCCTCTAAATCAACTAACACCCTTTACAGCCGGCACAGCCTGGAGATGTCATCAGGCAACTCAATTTCATTGTGTTGCTGATATGTAGAATATCGACCGGTTCAACATCAATGAGTTTCTCCACCAGGGTTGATATGCCCTCTCCGCTGATGGCAACAGTTGGAACCACAGGAATTCCCAGAATTACTTCGAGTTTCTGTAGATCAATAACGATATTTTTATCCAGGGCTACATCCCACATATTAAGGGCCAGGACAAGCGGAAAGCCACGTTCGATAATTTCAAGAGCCAGATACAGGCCACGTTCCAACTTGGAAGTATCGATAACGCAGATTATCTTTGCATCCGGATTTTCCATCAGCATTTTTACGGCGACTTCCTCGGCCTTATCCTTGGCATCCAGTGAAAACGTACCAGGTACATCCATGATCTCGATATCCCGATCGAACACACGCATATAGCCTTGGGTATAATCTACGGTTGTGCCCGGATAATTCGAAGAAACCACATTCGCCCCGGTCAACCTGTTGAAAATTACACTCTTACCCACGTTAGGGTGTCCCATCAGGAGCACTTTCATTCATCAACCTCAACAATAAGTTTGTCAGCAATACCGATGCCCAAAGATATACTGGCGTGGTCGACTTGAATCACAACCGGGCCCTTGAGAGGCTCCCTGGTAATCATCTTTATTTTTTTACCGGCGCGTAGACCCATCCCCGCCAGGTGCAGCCTGAGCTCATTGTTAATACCCACGAAAACACCTTCCTGGTTGTATTTCATCCGATCAATGCTGATCCTCACCGTTAGACTCCTAGTGACCTGACAATAATTTTGTTTGCCATGCCCCTTCCGATTGCCATTGTAGATCCGTTAATCTCGATAACAATGGGCCCCGGGTGGGATTTTACGACCCTGAAGATATTTCCTTCGTTCAAACCGCGCAGCAGCAGACTCTGCCGAACACCACGACCGCCCTTGATTGCCATTATGCTCGCTTTCTGCCCGGGAGCCAAATCACTCATTACCATGCCTGCTTCCTCTTTCTTGCAACTGTATTGTTAGATTTCCGCTTGATTATTTCCAGCATCCTCTTCTTTCTCCATACATTTCTTACAGTATCCCCTGATACCCAACCTGTGCTCGATGGATTTAAAATCATATTTTTTGCATATATTATCTATCAGGAATTGAAGCTTTTTATCACGAAATTCAATTACTTTACCGCACCCCAGGCAAACAATATGATCATGCCTGCTTTCTCCCTGGATCTTTTCATAACTGATTCTTCCCTGACACCTGAGCGTCTCGGTGATAACGCCAGAATCAATAAGATGGGGAATAAGACGGTAAACGGTGGCCCGTGACACCTTCCGGTTATATTTCTTAACATTCTCGTAGAGCTGATCCACATCGAAATGTCCACGGGATGATAACACTTCCTTCATAACAGCCTGCCGCTCCGGAGTAAGCTTAAAGCCTCGTTCTCGAAGGTATTGCCTGAAATTATCTATATGTTTATCCACGCATCACCATAATTGAGATTGATTCTCATTTGCATTTTGTTAACACTATCGGCATCATCTGTCAAGAAGGTTAATATTAAAAACAAATCGATATGGATATCATGGCCGTTGCATTGCTATAAAGCTGCCTACAGGCACCCCTACTTCTCGTGAAATCACCGCGCATTTAACCATCATCAAGAAAAAAACACTTCTTTTAGGATCGGTCAG
>JAFGIF010000109.1 GCA_016929755.1 Deltaproteobacteria bacterium
TACGTTCCAGGGCCACCATGTCGCCCTTGGGCACCATGATTTCCCGCACCGCCGTATCTTTGAGTTCGATGATGTTATGGATCATATCTCCCTGATCTTCTTCAATAATACCCCGCTCCTCGACTTCATCGAGTATCTTTTCGATTTCCTGCTTGGTATCTTTTTGCTTATCTTTTTTTCTTCTGAACAGGGCGATGATATGTTTTAGGAAGGATTGGTCGTCATTCTGGCTTTCCAAACATATACTCCTTGTTTTCCGGCAATATCATTTTATCCATACTTTCTATCCCAATAACCGAAAACAGTCAATCCGGCTGTTATGAATTCACCTCTTTACTATCGTTCTTTTTATGCAATTTCTTTATATTACGCGGCATTGTACAAAAACTGCTCCGTTACAGGGATTAGTGAGCGGTTGTAGCATCATTGCCCGTACCGATATTCATTATAAATCCACCATATATTCGTGCAAGTTATACATGCTTTACTTGCTGGTTTATCCCGAATATGGCCTGCCGGTCATCCTTTTGTGGTGCGTGGACAGACTGGTCTTCTCGGTATTTGCTACACCATACGTGCTTGACAGCCTTGCAGTGTGCCATTGATACCCTTGTCAATCTATGCTATTAGCAGAATAAATGCGCTTTTGGAGATGAGAATGAAAAAACATGAATTTACCGGCACCAAGACCTATGTGCTTGATCCCGAACTCTCAAAGATCGTCAATGCCAGTATCAAGCTGGAAATGCCGTTGCTGCTCAAGGGCGAACCGGGGACAGGCAAGACCCTTCTGGCATATGCGATTGCTGAAAATCTGAATATGCCCCTGATTGTTCTCAATGTAAAATCAAGCATGAAGGCCATAGAAGCCCTCTACCAGTACGATACCCTCACCCGCCTGAATGACAGCCGCTTCGGTGACTCACAGCGGGATGTGAGCAGCATTGAAGACTATATCAAAATGGGTAAAATCGGACAGTCATTTACCGGCGATGAAAAGGTGGTCCTGCTGATTGATGAGATCGACAAGGCCGATACCGATTTCCAGGATGACCTGCTTGACGTTCTTGACCAGATGTCATTCGACATAATCGAGATAGACAAAACCATCCATGCCAAAAATCGACCCATCATGATAATCACCTCCAATGCCAAAAAGGACCTGTCCGATCCATTCCTGGGCAGATGCGTATTTCATCATATTGCATTTCCCGATAAAGAAATGATGCGCAAGATTGTGACTGCCCATTATCCTGATCTGGATAAACAGGTTTCCGATATCTGTGTAGAGACCTTTTACCGGCTCAGAGAAATCAGATCGATAGAAAAAAAACCGGCCACCAGAGAACTTATCAACTGGATACGAATACTCTTGATGGACTCCGATTTTGATCCTGCTCACCTTACACAGGGCAAGATCCCGTATTTAGGGGTTCTGTTCAAAAAAAGCGAGGACTATAAGCTCGCGAAAAAGCATGTGGGCAATTACTAGCCAAAAATAAAGCTGGTCAGATGTTTACCGAATTTTTCTACCTTTTACGAGAAAAAGGGCTGCCGGTTTCCCCCACCGGGTTCCTGCGGCTGCAGGAAGCCCTTTCCCAGGGATTGATTCGCTCGTTGGATGATTTCTACAGTGTATCCCGCTCCCTGATGGTCAAAACCGAAAAATATTTTGACCTTTATGATCGAGTCTTTGCTCATTATTTTCAGGACGTAGAATTTCATGACCCTCTCCAGGAACAGCTTGAAAAGGCTATCGCATCCATGCTGGAGGAATGGCTTAAAGACCCCAAGGCCATGGCCGATTTCCTGGAAATAGACGAAGACCAGCTCAAAGCCATGACCCCCCAGGAACTGGAGGAGTATTTCCGAAAAAAACTCCAGGAGCAAACCGAGCGGCATGACGGGGGTAACAGATGGATCGGTACCGGAGGAACATCCCCGGTAGGTCATTCCGGCTATCACCCGGGAGGTATGCGGGTCGGGGGGACATCTCGCGGCCAGTCGGCCATCAAAGTTGCCCTGGATCGAAGATATAAAGACTACAACCAGGAAACCCGGCTTGGCCCGTCCCAGATCTCGGAGGCCATGCGCCGGCTGAGGAATATGATCCCCAGCGGTCCCAAAGACCAGGTAAACATAGATAAAACCATTTATGAAACCATGCGAAACGCCGGTGAGATCGAAATCATCTTTGACCGCTCGCTAAAAGATAAGCTGAAAGTAATACTGCTGATTGATAACGGGGGATTTTCCATGGACCCCTATGTGAGCGTGGTGCAGGTGCTTTTCAATCATGCCAAAAGCCAGTTCAAGGATTTAAAAATCTTTTATTTCCACAACACGATATATGGCAAAGTCTGGAAAGATTCGCCCAGACTCAGCAAGCCGGTTTTCGTAGAGGAATTTGTACGCTATGACCAGGAAACTCGTTTAATCATCGTGGGGGATGCCTCAATGGCCCCCTATGAACTCTTCAGCCGGTATGGAAACATCTACTACGACAGCCGGGAAGGACAGCCGAGCTTTACTAGGTTGGAACTGCTTGCCAAAACGTTCAAGCATAGTGTATGGCTTAATCCTAAATATGCGTATACATGGCCGCATACCGAGACCATAGAGGCGATCCAGGAATTGTTTCCCATGTTTGAGATCACCTTGTCCGGCCTCGAAAATGCGGTTGAATACCTGATGAAGAAACACTGATGTATGCGCCCGTAGCTCAGTTGGATAGAGCGTAGGCCTCCGGAGCCTAAGGTCGCAGGTTCGATCCCTGTCGGGCGCACCAGATACATATTAAGATGATAAATTTGCTGGATCTAAACCAGAACGAGATACATAATCTGCTTGATGACAAGCCATACCGAAGCTCCCAGGTGTTTCAATGGATTTACAAAAAAGCCATTACCGATATCAATCAGATGACAAATATTGCCAAAAATATGCGCACCAAGCTTGCCGAAAAGGCAACCATCGTCTATCCGGAACTTATCGAAAGGCAGGTCTCTGAGGACACGACTGAAAAATATGCCTACCGGCTCAATGACGGCAACGTCATCGAGAGTGTATTGATCCCGGATAAGGACCACTGGACAATTTGCGTCTCTTCCCAGGTCGGGTGTTCTCTCGGGTGCAAGTTCTGCTATACCGGCAGAATGGGATTTGTCAGGAATTTAATGCCCTCGGAGATCATCGCCCAAGTGTTGTATCCCATGCGGGCCTTCCCGCAGAAAAACATCAGAAATGTGGTTTTCATGGGCATGGGTGAACCTTTGCTCAACTATGACTCAGTGGTCAGGGCAGTTCAGATCATCACCGACGTAAAAGGACCCGGCATTTCCACCAGAAGGGTTACGGTTTCAAGTTGCGGCATCATCCCGGGCCTCAAAACCCTCTGGCGTGACACTCACGCAGCACTCGCCATCTCGCTGAATGCGCCTACCGATCAGCAAAGATCAGCCATCATGCCGATCAACACAAAATATCCGCTCAATGATCTGCTCGGTGTTCTTCGGGAATACCCCCTGCCCAGACGCCGGCGCATTACCATGGAATATGTGCTCCTGAAAGGAGTGAATGACAGCTTGGAAGATGCCAGGAATCTGGTTCGCGTGCTTTCCGGAATTAAAGCCAAGATAAACCTGATACCCTTCAATCAGTGGCCCGGGGCTCCTTTTCAAACACCGGATAAAGCCTCGGTCGAGGCATTTGAAGCCTATCTGAAATCGAGCCCCCTTACGGTAATGATGCGCAGGGAAAAGGGCCAAGATATATTAGCCGCATGCGGCCAGTTAGCAGGAGGAAGAGTTAATGAACAATCCAGGACTTGTTGAATTTCTTTGCAATCCGCGTGTATATCCTGAAAATCCCAAAGATGTTACGCTGGTACAGACCCACATATCATGGGTCTTCATCGGGGACGAATTTGTCTACAAGGTCAAAAAGCCGGTGGATTTCGGCTTTCTGAACTTCACCACCCTGGAAAAACGGCATTTTTATGTAAACGAGGAGAAGCGTTTGAACACCCGTTTCTCCCCGGATGTTTACCTCAGAGTCGTGCCCATTTCCAGCATTGATGGTGTCTTTCATCTGGGGAATGCAACAAATGTAGTGGAATATGCCCTGAAGATGCGCCGCATCAGCGAAGAGCACATGCTTTACAAACTTCTTGAGAAGGATCAGGTTAGCGATGCCGACATGCGGCATATCGGCTCACACGTGGCGCAGGTGTATGCTAAAATTCCCAGTGACGAAAAATCGCGAGTTTTCGGGGGGCTCGATACAATCTCTACCAATATAATCGAAAACTTCGACCAGACGCGCAAGTATATTGGCGGCCCGGTTTCAATGGAGACATTCGATGCAATCGAGAGCTGGAGCCTGGCCTACATGAAAGACAAAGCCGATCTCTTTGCCCAGAGGCTGGATTCTGGCTGCATCAAGGATTGCCACGGCGACTTACACCTGCAGCACATCTGCCTGGATCAGGGTCGAATCTTCATCTTCGACTGTATCGAGTTCAACGAGCGCTTCCGTTTCGGCGACGTGGCATCCGATGTGGCCTTCCTCGCCATGGACTGTGACTACAACGGCTACCCCGCACTGGCAAAAGCCTTCGTGGATGCCTACCACCAGTCTTCAGTTGATACGACCCTGCCTGATGTGCTCACCTTCTACAAGGTCTACCGAGCCTATGTGCGTGCCAAGGTCACTTCGTTCATGCTAGACGACACCGGTCTCGAAGAGCAGGTCAAGGCTGACGCCTATGCCCGGGCAAAGCGTTACTACGACCTCGCCGAGGAGTACGTAAGGCATGATAATTGATCTTCACATCCACTCCAGAGACGGGTCTGACGGCCGCATGAGCCTGGAGGAAATCTTTGCTGAAGCATCCAACCGCTCGATTGCCCTGATCTCCATCACCGATCACGACTCAATACAGGGCCAGAAAAAAGCCCGCGCCCTGGCTGAGCATTACGGCATCGACTATATCACAGGCGTAGAATTAAACGTAACCTTCGCCCATCCTGACTATAACAATGGCAAGTCCGTATCGCTGGATTTTCTCGGTTATGCCTTTGACATCCACAATCAAGCCCTTAACGAGAAATTGAAAAGCATCAGGGAATACAGAGAGGTTAGAGCCGCAAAAATACTTGAAAATGTCAACTCCGAGCTTGCCAAAAAAAACCTGCCCCTGTTTACCCATAAAGATCTCGAAGCGATACAGGACAGTGTTGACGGATCCTTCGGCAGACCCCACATAGCCAACTATATGATTAAAAAGGGTCTTGTCGAGAATAAACAGGAAGCGTTTGACAGGTATCTGGTGAAATGCAATGTTCCCAAAATGCCACTGAGTCTGGCTGAAGCGTCAAACCTCATCCGGCAGGCCGGGGGCAAACTGTTCCTGGCCCATCCTAACAATCCCAACGGCACATCGCTGGTCGCTATTACTTCCTCTCTGGCCGGGCAGCAGCAATGCATCGCCGATACCATGCTGGATTATATCGATGGGATTGAGTGCTGGCATACAAGGCACGACCGGAAAACGACCGAGGCCTACCTGGCCTTTGCCCACGAAAAAGGCCTTCTGGTAAGCGGCGGCTCGGATTGTCATCAGCAGCCGCTGATCATGGGAAGTGCAGATATCCCTATATGCGTTGCCCGGCAGTTTGGATATCTCACAGAAATACTCTAAGCAAACAGGAGAAACGATGAAAGAAGCATTTGAAGCGTTTATGCGAAACGAATTGAACAATGATATGATCTTAATTGCCTGTGGACTGCCTGCAACCTATAAGACTGAAACCACTGAGGTTATCGCAGAGCTAATGGGTTTCAAGATCCTGCGAACAGACCTGATCCGTCTTGAGGTGCTCAAAGGAGAAGACATCTTTGATGAAAAGGTGGCCTCCAACATGGATAAGCGCAATCTTGTCTATGATACCATGTTCAGTATGGCTGATGATCTTGCCGCCAAAGGAGAAGGGATCATTCTGGATGCAACCTTTATCACGCAGTCCTTAAGAAGACGGGTTGCCGAAGTCGCTGCAAGGCATGCTAAAACATGTGTTATTCAGCAGACAAGCTGCCCTGAAGCGGTATCGCTGGATCGTATTTCAAAGAGATCCAAGGAAAATTACGAATCCAATGCAATTACCCCCCGGGCCTATTTCAACAACAAAAATAAGTTCGAACCCGTCGATCTGGACGATCTCAAACAACTATTTCCCGATCTCAAACTCATGCACCTGCTGGTAGATACCACATCAGATTCCCGCGACGAATGGTTTGTTATTGACCGGATTGAACGATAGAATACACATGTAATCAAAGCGATAAATAGTATATTAAAGAGATAAACGGTATGCACGCTGGTTCATGGCGTGAAAGTCGGTAAGTAAAAAAACCATTCACGATGCATCATTGAGAACTCTTTTCAAACCGGCTTGCACTTGCGTATGCATTAAGATATGAATCATTACTATCTATGAGGAGAGATCTTTATGAAAAAAATTGGAATAGGTCTCCTGGTTATACTGTTCATCACCGGTTGTGCGGCAACCTTCAAGGAAAAAAGGGGCGTTTCAGTGCCACTGATCCAACTGGCCATCAACAAGATACAGGCCAATGACCTGCAGGGTTCTCTGGTGGAACTTACCAAAGCCCTGCAAGCAAATCCAAAGGATCCGGAAGTTCACTACTATCTGGCAACTGTCTATTTTCAAATGGACAAACCCGGACGTGCCCTGGAACATGCCGAAAAGGCCATAATCTATGGAGATAACCTGGGGTTGGAGCATCCGGGGATGAAAAGTGAAGCGTATAACCTCAAAGGATCCATCCTCGCTACTCAGGGCGACTATGAGCAAGCGCTTGTGGCCTTCGGCAAAACTCTGGAGGATGAACTCTATACAACCCCTGAATTAGCCCTGGACAATATAGCCAAGGTTTACATCGTGCAAAAAAAATACGACCAAGCCCTCACAGAATTGAAAAAATCCCTGGAACAAAATTCACACTATGCCCCGGCCTGGAAGGGGTTGGCTCGAGTTTATATTCAGCAGGGCCAATACGACAATGCACTTAATGCCCTCAAACATGCCCTCCTCGAATTTCCCGCCTATACGGAAGCTCACTGGGAAATCGCTCAGCTCTATATCAAAATCGGTAATATTGATGAAGCAATATATCACCTTAACGAAGTGGTCCGTCTGGACGAAGAGGGCGTCTTCGGAGCGCTGGCCGAACAAAAATTACAGAATCTTGGAGTGAATGCCGAATAAATTATACATGAGTGCGTCTCCGATCGTATGGGTGACTGAAGATATTGCACACGATCTGGGCATAAACGGATCTCAGTTTCCAACCAGAATCAACCCCATCAACAAACTCACTTACGAATTGATCAAAGATGGCCAGCCCAAAGATATTGCTGTCCTGCCCTATATCAGGAACTTCTCAGAGATTCTGGAACATATCAGAGGCAGAGGGATCACGGGCCCGGTGATAATTTACACCAATGGTGATGTCCTGCCGATGAACATTACAGATCTTGCCAGCCAGGGTATACTATTCATGGACTCGTCACGATTCACAAAGCCTATGGTGCTCGGATTCATAACTTTTCTGCAAAAGAGCCA
>JAFGIF010000110.1 GCA_016929755.1 Deltaproteobacteria bacterium
CGCTGTGATATGATTTCGAAATTATTATGTGGGGGCGGCTTTAGCCGCGATAAATAATGACCCGTATCTTCATGTTGTTATTGGGGTGTCTATATGCCGAATCGTGATCATGACTGGTTAGCACAGGCGAAGAGAGATCTGGAGCAGGCGGAGGATTCCCGTCGAGCCGGGAGGCATGAGTGGGCGTGTTTCGCGTGCCATCAGGCTGCTGAAAAGGCGGTGAAGGCATTGCATCTCAATAAAGGCCAGGAAGCATGGGGTCATGTTATTGCAAAGCTCATGCAGGAATTACCGGATAAAATTGAATTAGCTGAAGGCATCATAGAGATGGGCCGGGTCCTGGACAATTTTTATATCCCGACCAGATATCCCAACGGTCATCCGGAAGGGCCGCCATTTTCTCACTACGGACCGCTACAAAGTAATGAGGCAATACAATATGCCGGTAAGATCATTGAATTCGTCAGTTCTCAAATGGCCTGATAAAAAGAGCGTTGATCGTGAAGTAAGACTCTGGGCCGGGGAGATTGCAAAGAGCAATCCCCAAATAGCAGGAATAGGCTATTTCGGTTCGTATGCCCGGGGTGATTGGGGTGTTGGCAGTGATCTGGATCTCATTGTTATTGTCGACAATGTCGAATCCAAAGAAAAAATGACAACTCTTGATGCAACAACGCTGCCTGTGCCTGCTGATGTTTTAATCTATACACAGGAAGAATGGGACACATTGCCGCTTGAGGGACGTTTTTTTAGAACAGTTATGAATGAAATTATATGGGTGTATGAGAGTATAATCTGATTATTTGAGGCGTCAGACCTTGAAAATCGAGTGCGATTACAGGGAAAAAGGATCAGGGATCATTGATCTGCTCGCAGAAGAAGATATTCAACTAGTAGTGAAAACAATTCAGTTTGGAGATTATTGTATCAATGATTCCATAACCATTGAGCGTAAGACTGCAAGAGATTTTCTGCAGTCAATAGCGGATACAAGACTGTTTAAACAGCTTTCAAATATGAAAACGTATTGCGACTACCCCGTAGTTCTTATTGAAGGGAATCCATTCAAGACCGGCATGAACTTCAGGTACCAGGCGATACGCGGGGCTTTGCTTTCCATTCAGACAATATGGCATATTCCCGTTATATTTTCTCGCTCGAAGGATGATACTCGCAATATTTTCATGATGATCGGAACACAGCAAGAAAAATGTATGAACACCGTTCCTTTACGAGGTGTTTGCAAGCCCGGAAAATTGAAGTCGAGGCAGCTGTATTTATTACAGGGGATGCCTCGGATCGGTCCGAAGCTTGCCAAGCGGCTTATGCAAAGATTCGGCTCGGTTCAGAGAGTTATGAATGCATCTGTTGATGAACTGAAAAAGGTTGAAGGCATTGGCTTGATATCGGCTCAAAAGATACGGGATCTGCTGGAATCGCCATGGGAGAAATCCCGGGCACATGAATAACTATGAAAAGATCAGATATATCTGTTTGGGAAGAATCCAGGAAAAAACAGGATCTCAATCGATTCAGGAATGCCATTCATGAATTGATTGAATAACAGTAGTTGAGAGATGTAATATTTCTAGAGGGGTTTATGAATATTAAAAAAAGTATATCAATCGCCGTTGTCGGGGCCGGGTACTGGGGCAAGAATCTGGTAAGAAACTATGCGCAGCTCGGTGTGCTTGGCGCGATCTGCGACAGCAATCAGAAGGCGCTTGCATCTTTCAAACAGGATTATCCGGAGGTAAAATGCATTTCGAATTTCCAGGAACTCCTTTCTGATCAGGGCATACATGGTGTTGCCATTGCAGCACCTGCAGAGATGCATTTTTCTCTTGCCCGCGAGGCCCTGCTCTCCGGCAAGGATGTATTTGTGGAAAAACCCCTTTCGCTCAATCTGCCGGATGCACAGGTGCTCAAGGAGGTCGCCGAGCAGAACTCCCGGGTACTCATGGTGGGGCATCTGCTGCAGTATCACTCTGCATTTATTAAATTAAAGGAGCTCATTAAACAGGGAAAGCTGGGGCGTATCCACTATATTTATTCAAACAGGCTCAGCTTCGGCAAGATCAGGACGGAAGAGGATATCCTCTGGAGTTTTGCCCCGCATGATATCTCCATGATCCTGTCCCTGGCAAACGAGGCGCCGGAATATGTCATGGCAACCGGCGGCAACTATCTGCACAAAAAGATTGCCGATGTCACCACAACCCATCTGGAATTTCCAAGCGGGCTCAAGGCCCACGTCTTTGTCTCATGGCTTCATCCTTTCAAGGAGCAGATGCTTGTGGTTGTGGGAGACAGGAACATGGCGGTGTTCAAGGATACGGTGGACTGGGATAATAAGCTCTTGCTCTATCCGCACAATATCAACTGGCACAACGGGGTCCCGGTGCCTGATAAAAAAGATGCCACAAAAGTGGAGGTTCAGCAGAGCGAGCCTCTGAAGGCGGAATGCGCCCACTTTATCGATTGCATACAAACAAGAAACAATCCTGTCACCGATGCAGCAGAAGGCATCAATGTGCTCAAGATCCTCAAGGCAAGTCAGGATTCCCTGAACAGTAACGGGAAAAAGATCTTCCTCAAGGAAGCCTATCAGAAGCCGGATACGTATTTCATCCATGAGTCCAGCTATGTGGATGGGGATGTTTCCATTGGCACAGGCACCAAAATCTGGCACTTCAGCCATGTGCTCAAGGGATCGAACGTTGGAAAGAACTGCAGCATCGGACAGAATGTCGTCATCGGGCCGGATGCAACGATCGGCAACGGCTGCAAGATACAGAACAATGTATCCATCTATAAAGGGGTTACCTTGGAGGATAATGTGTTCTGCGGGCCATCCATGGTGTTCACCAATGTCTTCAATCCGCGGGCTCATATCCCGAGGATGGATGAACTGCGGCCGACGTTAGTAAAAAAAGGCGTAACCATTGGTGCAAACGCCACCATTGTCTGCGGACATACCATAGGAGCATATGCATTTATAGGCGCCGGTGCCGTTGTAATCAAAGGAGCACCAAACAATGCCCTTATGGTGGGCAATCCTGCGCAGCAGATCGGATGGATGTGCGAGTGCGGCAACCGGCTGGATGAGAACTTGACATGCTCGCATTGCGGGAAGGTGTTCGAGAAGAAGACGGATGGGTTAGCAATAAAAGGGGAGTAAAGAATTCGGTTCATATCATTAGTAACTCTATTATAGGTAAGTCAGATTGAAACAATGGGGGCATTATGAAAGAGCAGACAGACCATGCTGTCTATGAGGATGAGATAGACTTGGGGCAGATCTTCTTAGTCTTGTGGCAACGCAAGTGGATTATTTTTTTCATTACCTGTCTAGTAGTTATAGCCACTATTATTTATACGTCAACCCTTCC